>JADGEF010000058.1:18020-23394 GCA_016744515.1 Marinifilaceae bacterium
AGAAATACTTTTGCATTTTTATTCTTTTTTGTAGGTCTTGCTTTGTTTCTTTATTTAACCATAACGTTTGCTAGTGGGTATTTAGTACAACCATAAAAATAATGATGAAATTCTTATTTAAATATTTATTGTCTGCAAACTACAGTTTTGCCAGAAGATGGGTCAATAAAAAAACGCCAGGTCGAATAATCCCTAGTACTCTGCATACTTTTACAACCCCATTCACATTTATTTTTGGTGGTTTGTATGTTATTTTTATTGTATCAATTGATTACAAATTTGAAAGTTTCCTTCCTATTTTCATTGGATTAGGTATTGTTTTACTTCCAGCTTCTTACCTTATAGAGAAAAAAGCAGAAAAGGCAATTGAAAAATGGGAAATTGAAAAAGAACACGAGAGTTTGAGCAAAGAGCAACGTTCCCATAGAAATACTTTCGCATTTATATTCTTTTTTGTAGGTCTTGCTTTGTCTTTTTATCTAATTATAACGTTTGGTAGTGGGTATTTAGTGCAATCATAAAAATAATGATGAAATTCCTATTTAAATATTTGTTATCGGGAAACTACAGCTTTGCCAAAAGGTGGATGAATAAAAAAACACCCCAAAAAATTATGCCTGCAACACTGCATACTTTTACAACTCCGTTCTCATTTATACTTGCTGGCTTGTATGTTATTTTTATTGTATCTATTGATTATAAATTTGATACTTATACCCCCATTTTTATAGGATTAGGAATTGTTATGCTTCCGGCTTCTTACCTTATAGAGAAAAAAGCAGAAAAAGCAATTGAAGAATGGGAAATTGAAAAAGAACACGAGAGCTTGAGCAAAGAGCAACGTTCCAATAGAAATACTTTTGCATTTATATTCTTTTGGGTAGGTATTGCTTTGTTTTTTTATTTAACCATAACGTTTGGTGAGGGATATTTAGTGAAATAATAAAAATAATGATGAAATTCCTATTTAAATATTTGTTATCGGGAAACTACAGCTTTGCCAAAAGGTGGATGAATAAAAAAACACCCCAAAAAATTATGCCTGCAACACTGCATACTTTTACAACTCCGTTTTCAGCTATACTTGCTGGCTTGTATTTTGCTTTTATTGTATCCATTGATTATAAATTTGATACTTATACCCCCATTTTTATAGGATTAGGAATTGTTCTATTACCTATATCTTATCTTATAGAGAAAAAAGCAGAAAAGGCAATTGAAAAATGGGAAATTGAAAAAGAACACGAGAGCTTGACTAAAGAGCAACGTTCCCATAGAAATACTTTTGCATTTTTATTCTTTTTTGTAGGTCTTGCTTTGTTTCTTTATTTAACCATAACGTTTGCTAGTGGGTATTTAGTACAACCATAAAAAGTATGATGAAATTCCTATTTAAATATTTGTTATCGGGAAACTACAGCTTTGCCAAAAGATGGATGAATAAAAAAACACCCCAAAAAATTATGCCTGCAACACTGCATACTTTTACAACTCCGTTCTCATTTATACTTGCTGGCTTGTATTTTGCAATCATTGGATTAATTGATTATAAATTTGATACTTATACCCCCATTTTTATAGGATTAGGAATTGTTATGCTTCCAGCTTCTTACCTTATAGAGAAAAAAGCTGAAAAGGCAATTGAAAAATGGGAAATTGAAAAAGAACACGAGAGCTTGACTAAAGAGCAACGTTCCCATAGAAATACTTTTGCATTTTTATTCTTTTGGACAGGTATTGCTTTGTTTCTTTATTTAACTGCAACGTTTGCTAGTGGGTGTTTAGTACAACCATAAAAAGTATGATGAAATTCCTATTTAAATATTTGTTATCGGGAAACTACAGCTTTGCCAAAAGATGGGTGAATAAAAAAATGCCCCAACAAATATATGAATTTGCTACAGGTACTTGGAATGCACATACTTTTGTGAATGGATGTATATTAGGAGTAAGTATTCTTGCGGTTGCTGTTGGATCCGCTCCTATTGTTACCGGCATTGCTATTTATGGCTTGCTCGACTTTGTTTTTGATGTAGGGGGAGGTATCGATTCGCTTATAGGTAGAGATTCTGGTTTATGGGATAATAAACCCATAGAAAGTTACCCAACAGATTTTACTCCTCTATTTAATACAGTACAAGTTGATAATACCTATGTGGCCCCACAATTTATAGAACCTTTAAAATTTAAAGACTAATGATGAAATTTCTTTTTAAACCACTGCTTGCTGCTAACTATTGCACTTCTCAATGGATCGTTAATAAAAAACTACCAGAACGTATAATTCCAGTTACTCTTCATCTTTTTCTAACACCATTTGCATTCATTGCTTCAGGGCTTTATTGTATCCTGTTAGGTTCTATTAATTTTAAATTCACGAGTTATATCCCGATTTTAATTGGTTTTGGAATCATTGTATTAGGCATAAGTTATGGGCTTCAGAATTTAAGCGAAAAAGTAATCAACAGATGGGGAATTGCAAAAGAATATAAGAGTTTAAATAAAGATCAACGCCAAAATAGAAACACCTTGTCTTTTTTATTTTTTTTTGGAAGTTTTGCTCTCTTTTTCTATTTGGGAGCAAAATATATCGATGCTTACTTAATTAGTTAAAAGCTTATAATATAATAGATTATTTTTTATCAGATATGAAAACAAAAACAGATTACACATTCATGATATTCTGTATTGCTCTAAGTCTAATTTTTTTTATGAATGGATGTCTCTTAACAGGGCAAACTCACACTTTTATTCAGGTCAAACGCATTTAAAACTGATACTGCAATAAATTAAGCAGCAGAGCTGCGTCATATTTGTAGCTATAGGTAATATCCTACATTTCTCAAGCGGGGGAGTTTTCAATAAATGATTCATGTACTACAAAGATTAAGGTGCTCTGCACCAAAAATATCAATGAAAACATTTTAAATGCGGAAGCCCTGCACTTTTATTAATGGTGGTATTTTTGCAAAAGGGATAGGAGCGTTTGTTTGAGCTCTTTTGACCATTTTTTTTCGGCCAAAAAGCGAGTGCGGATAGCCCGACCCGCAGGGATTGCCCCAATAATTGATATTTTAGTCTGCCTCGGGCGAATTTAAAAAGTGCGCGTTTGCCCTGTGTCTCTTAAAGAGTAAAGGGGAAATATACTTTATTTTTTTGGGGCTTATTCTAATATTGTTAGGCTTGTGGTCTTATCAATATTATCACATTACCGATAAGTATATTAAGAAATATAATTTAGGAGGTTTATATTCTAGAATATATCAACTTGATGGAATGATTTCATTTCAAAGCAAAAATTATAATATGGAACAGACTCCTGTTAATATGTTGTCATTTTTCGTGAAGAATGGAGACAGGTATCTTATCTTCAATAAATTAACATTTGTGTTCGAAAACGACTTGAAACTTAGAATTGATGAGCGTTTTATTCCCGAAAAGGATTTTAAAAATCTGAAAGAGCGGCTAAAAAAAGAGCTTGAAAAGAATCGAAAAAACAAGAACTTAGAATCATCTAAATAATTACAGTTAATTTTTAACTTTTACATTAAAAACAAAAAAAAATGGCCTACGGTTTTCCTCCTCAATACACCGAGAGTTTTCAAGTTGAAGGATTAGATAAAGATCTTCTTTTATTATTTGCCATTGAGGCAGCAAAGCAGCTAAATTGGAATATCAGTTCTGATAGCGAAAGTGGATTTGTTGCCTATACCAAAATTTCAATGGTTTCGTGGAGCGAGGAACTAGGTATACATATCGAAGGGAATACGCTTACAATTAAAAGTGTATGTACCAGTATTCAAATTTTTGACTGGGGAAAAAATAAGAAAAATATAAAACTGTTTGTTTCAAAATTCGAAGAAGTCAGAAATACGATGCCCCAAGAGGAAATTAACTCTAAACTAATTCTGTTGTGGCAAAAAAATAAGCAGTCAGAAAATACGGTATTAAGCCAAGCACCATCTACCTCAACAAATGAGATAACGAGCTTCGTTTCTATATTTAAGCCCACTACCGATTATTTTGTTACACCTATTTTGTTGAACATGACGCTTGGTGTATTTCTTCTTATGGTTTTGTTGGGAGTTGATTTTTTTGCCCCAAGTGCCGAAAGTCTTGTGTATTGGGGAGCTAACTGTAGAACCATGACACTTGATGGGCAATTATGGCGACTGTTTACCTCCATATTTTTACACATAGGCATATTCCATTTATTAATGAACATGTATGCTTTAATATATATAGGCCTTTTATTAGAGCCGTATCTTGGCAAAACCAGATTTTTATGGGCATATCTTATAACCGGACTTGTAGCGAGTTTAAGCAGTTTATGTTGGAATCAACTTACAATTAGTGCAGGTGCATCGGGTGCAATTTTTGGTTTGTATGGTGTTTTTCTGGCACTTCTCACAACAAAACTTTTACACAAATCAGCCAAAAAAGCATTCTTAACAAGTATTTTAATTTTTATTAGCTACAATATTATATATGGCTTAAAGGAGAATAGCGGAATAGATAATGCAGCACATATAGGTGGGCTACTAAGTGGATTTGTAATTGGGTATGCTTTTATTCCAAGCCTAAAGAATTTCGAATCTAGAAAATTAAAAATTTCAACAGTTGCTGTACTGTGTTTTTTTACGCTTGCTGCTTCGTTATTTGCCTATAAAACATTGCCTAATGATATAGGGAAGTATGAAAAAGAGATTCAGAAGTTTGTGTCTATGGAAGCCAAAGCCTTAGAGGTTTTTAATTTACCAGAAGACACATCTTCAGAGCAATTAATTCATGAGTTTACAGCGAATGGAATCTACTATTGGGATGAGAATATAAAACTGCTTGACAGCTTTAAAAAGTTGGATTTACCATCAAAAATTAGAACTCGAAATTCCATGTTAATAGATTATTGCAAGCTAAGGATAAAGAGTTACAGATTTGTATGTAAGTCTATTGAAGAAGATACAGATCGTTATGAAATTGCTGTAGATGATTGTAACAAAAAGATGGAAAAAATAATTTCGGAATTGACGAACATGTAAGAGTAGTTAATAATAATAGTTCGATAAGGTTTTATAATGAGTTTTTTTTAAATTTAAGATGTTTGTTAAAATAGTTTGGTTATAAGTGGTTTGTAAATTAATCTCATGTCTTGATTCTCATATCTCATAGTCTATTGTTATAAGTCACGTTCGCAGGGCAAACGCGCACTTTTTAAATTCGCCCGAGGCAGACTAAAATATCAATTATTGGGGCAATCCCTGCGGGTCGGGCTATCCGCACTCGCTTTTTGTCCGAAAAAAAAGGCAAAGAGACGCAAGATTTTGCGTCTCTCTCGCTCCTATCCCTTTTGCAAAAATACACCATTAATAAAAGA
>JADGEF010000059.1 GCA_016744515.1 Marinifilaceae bacterium
TTGTGTTCATCGGTGTTGTGTGTTTCTTCACTTTTCAGAATAGTTTATGCACATACTAAATATTGTTTTCGCAATTTATCTGATGAATAATCTAGAAGCTGAAAAATCATTAGATAATTTCGTACGGCTGTTTTTACTCTACTTAACAAAAAAAAACCTGCGACAATTAGATTTCTTCTTAGAATCCGAAGGGTTCATCTGCTTATTAGAGAAGGTGTTATAAACAAATTATAAATTATTTCATCAACAGAAGTACAAATGCATTTGCAGAATCTTTTAATGCTAAAGTAAAAGATTTCAGAAGATCCTTAAGAGGCGTAGTCGACATAGACTTCTTCCTTTTTGTTTAACTAAAATCTTTGCTTGATAAAATTATTGCAAAGAATGGGTATTGAACAAAGTAATAAACTATTTAGATTCGGTCTTCGGTTAAACCCAGAAATTGTACGTGATCCATAGTATTCGCACTGTAGTGTGTCGAGAATTTTAGCCATAAAAAAATGCGCTGAAAAGCGCATTTTTATTGACTTGCATAAGTGGGGTGGATGAGCGGTTTCGAACCGCCGACCTCTGGAACCACAAACCAGCGCTCTAACCAACTGAGCTACAACCACCATTTGTTTTCTTTAGCGATGCAAAGATATGAAAAACTAAAGTTAACTTCCAAGCCAATGTGTAAAAAAAGCAATAAAATATTTTAGCTCTTACTTGTTGTTGTTGCTTTGCAATTAGTTAGACATATATTTTTTTTTCAGATAATTATTTGTTTTCCTTTGTAGGGCAAAAAACATGGCTTTTTTTGCAGGAAAATAGACTAAATAGATGATTATGGAGTTTTTTATAGACGATGAAAATATAGAAAAGCAGTTTCAGGAGTTATTTAAGGAAATTCTCAATTTAAGAAATGGGGAAGTGCATTCTGAAATGAAGAAGTATGGCTTAAATTATAAAAATGCATTAGGAGTTTCTGTTGTTAATTTAAAGGAGCTCGCAAAGCGATATGAGAAGAACCATTTGCTTGCTCAAAAATTATGGGGAAAAGGATTTCGTGAAAGTCGAATTGTTGCAAGTTTATTGGAAATACCCGCTGAGGCTAGCCAGCAACAGTTGAAAAGATGGTTTGATGAGGCTGATAGTAACGAATTATTGGAGCAGATATGTATGAATTTGCTAATTGCATTGCCAAATCTTGATTCTCAATTGATCTCTTGGATTAATTCAGAAGAAGAAAAGCAACAGCTTTGTGCAACGATGACTATTGGCCGTTTGGCTTTAATCGATAAGGAAAGAGGCGATGCAGGTTTTGAAAGTTACCTGAATAGCTTGCCTGAACATCCTAAACATTCTTATTTGATCAAGCAATTGCCTAGAGCTCTAGGTAAAATCGCACGTAGGAATGAAGGTCTGAAAAATCTCACATTTTTGAATATTATTGAATTGAAAAGAGCTGATGATAAGTGGCTTGAAGTTTTTGAAGAATTGCAAGCTGAATTTCCTAATGTGAATTAAGATTAAATCTTTAATTCTGATAAACGAATTGTGAAATAATCCCTAAATTTGAATTTCAATATTAGAGAGGAGTCATTTATCTTAAAAGGTAAATTAAAAGGACCTGTCAAATTTTAGAATAAAGAGCACGAGTTAGAATAAATTCGTGTTAGTAAAAAAATAAATCAAGAAATTATGAGTTTTACAAAAAGTTCAAACCCTGCACTTACAGATAAAATATTCGCAAAAGCTAGTTATGGCACTTATGAAGATGTAATGACAGTAAGTGGAACCGTGAACAAGATTGCACTGATGTTGCTTTTGGTTGTTTCAGCTGCAAGCTACACTTGGGGTATGTATTTCGATTCAGTGCAAACTGGTGGATTGTCTACTGAAATTATGCCATGGATGATTGGTGGTGGTATTGGCGGTTTAATTTTAGCACTAATCACAATTTTCAAACCTGTATGGTCACCGTTTACAGCTCCAGTTTATGCCGTGTGCCAAGGTTTACTTCTTGGTGGTTTATCAGCAAGTTTTAATGCTATTTATCCTGGTATCGTTATGCAGGCAGTAGGTTTGACATTTGCAATTTTGTTTATGATGCTGTTTGCTTATAAGTCAGGAATTATTAAAGTGAATAAGAAGTTTAGAACAGGCGTTATCGCTGCGACAGGTGGAATCTTTATATTTTATATGGCAACATGGGTTTTAGGCATGTTTGGTGTGAATATGGGTTTTGCTTTTGATAATAGTTTGACTAGTATTGGAATAAGTCTATTTATTGTAGCAATTGCTTCTTTAAATTTGGCATTGGATTTTGATTTTATTGAAAAAAGTGCTCAACGTGGTGCTCCAAAATATATGGAATGGTATGGTGCTTTTGGTATCATGGTAACTTTAATTTGGTTATATCTTGAAATTCTTAGATTGTTATCTAAGCTCTCAAGTCGTAATTAAGCACAATTGAATTTGTAATTTTCCAAACAGTAACTATTAAACTGCCATATGAATATAATAGAAGTTGTTAGTCATAGTCAAAAGCAATCATTTTTAGATTTTGCTCGCACGCTTTATAAGAATGATCCGAATTTTGCATGTCCTTTTGATGGTGAAATTAATGGGATTTTCGATCCTAAGGAGAATTCATTTTTTAAGCATGGTGAAGCTATTCGTTGGATTTTAACCGATGATGCAGGAAAGGTGATTGGACGTATTGCAGCTTTTATAAATACCAATAAAGCTTTTAGTTTTGACCAACCTACTGGAGGTTGTGGCTTTTTTGAATGTATAGAAAATAAGGATGCTGCATTTCTACTTTTTAATACTGCAAAAGAGTGGTTGAAAGAAAGAGGAATGGAAGCTATGGATGGTCCTATCAATTTTGGAGAGAACGATAATTACTGGGGGTTGTTGGTAGATGGTTTCGTACCACAAGGTTATGGAATGCCATACAATAAAGCTTATTATCAAGAGTTTTTCGAATTATATGGTTTCCAAGTTTTCTTTGAACAATACAGCTATCATGTTGATAGAACTAAACCATTCCCAGAACGATTTGCAAAAATTGCTGAGTGGATATCTAAGAAACCTGGTTTTGAGTTTGAACACTTTAAGTTTTCTAATTCAGAGAAATATATTAGCGATATTATTGAGGTTTATAATGAAGCATGGAGGTTTCATGATAATTTTACACCTATAGATATTGAAGATATCCGAAAAATAGTACGAGAAGGTAAAGGTGTTCTTGAGGAAGACTTTATTTGGTTTGCATATCACGAGGGAAAACCTATTGGTTTCTTTGTTGCCATGCCAGATATCAATCAGATTTTAAGAAAGATGGATGGGAAGCTTGATTTCTGGAATAAGTTGAAATTCTTTTATCATCTTAAACGAAAAACCATAACTAGAACGCGTATTACAATTATGGGTGTTATTCCAAAATATCAGCGATTCGGAATTGAGTCGGCTATTTTCTGGAAAATGGATAAAGCGATTAAAGCAAAGAAACACTACACTGAGGTCGAATTATCTTGGGTTGGTGATTTCAACCCTAAAATGATATCGATTTATGAGTCGGTTGGAGGGGTTAGAGAGAAGACACATTATACCTACAGATACCTTTTTGATAGGAATGCGACCTTTAGAAGAACATCTATTATCCCTCTGGAAAACAGAGGAACTAAGGCATCTAAAGAATAAATGCGATAAAACTTAGATTATTTGATCATTTCTTTGCAAAATAAATTACAATATTTACCTTTGCAGACCATTGGAAGAAGATTATAAGAAATTTTAAAGAGAATAAGATGAAAGAAGGAATACATCCTAAAAACTACCGTCTAGTAGCTTTTAAAGATATGTCAAATGAGACTGTTTTTATTACTAAGTCAACTGCGAATACAAAGGAGACTATCGAAATAGACAATGTTGAGTACCCACTAATGAAGCTTGAGATCTCTAACACTTCTCATCCTTTTTATACTGGTAAGATGACTCTAATCGATACTGCAGGACGTATTGATAAGTTTAAGAACAAATACAAAAATCACATTAAGAAGTAATCTTATTTGTGTTTAGAATATAAAGAAAGCTCTGATTTATCGGAGCTTTTTTTATTTTTGTTAATTCAAACGAAACAAAACACACTATGAATTATATTCTTTTTGATAATGAAAGCTGGCAAAATTTCTTGCCTTTGACCTTTACCCGACCTATTTCTGAAATTAGGTTGGGGATTTTAAGGATTTCTGAGAAGTGGAATACATACTTGAATCAGGAGATTTCTTACATGACTCAGGATTATCTTTCTACGAAGTATCCTATGGTATCGGCTAGCGAGAATGTTTTAATAAATGCTTGTGTTCTTCCGAGTAAAGCACTTATTGAAGCAATAGGTTCATTATCTGTTGGACAGATTTTAGTTCATGATGGTATTTTAATAGCTGTATTATTAAGTGAAGATAAACTTGAAAGTTTTGATGCTTCTTTACCTGAATATTCTGAGAAAGTTGTTTTCGAAGGTGATTTGGTACGAATTGAAAAGGCTTACGATATATTTCAATTGAATGATAAAGCACTTCGTGATGATTTCGAATTGTTAACAGCAGGACGTAAATCGCAACCAATTAGTAAAACAGTAAATGTTCTTGGAGGAGATAATATTTTCCTTGAAGAGGGTGCAAAAGTTGAATTTGCAAGTTTGAATGCAAATGAAGGTCCTATCTATATCGGAAAGGATGCCGAAATTATGGAAGGCTCTTTGGTTCGAGGACCATTGGCTATGTGCGAGCATTCTGTATTAAAGATGGGTGCCAAGGTTTATGGCGCAACAACTCTAGGTCCGTACTGTAAGTCAGGCGGTGAGTTGAATAATGTAGTTTTTTTTGGTTATGCAAGTAAAGCCCATGATGGATTCCTTGGAAATGCAGTAATTGGTGAGTGGTGTAATATTGGTGCTGATACGAATAACTCAAACCTTAAGAATAATTATTCTGAGGTGAAACTTTGGAATTATAAATCAAATCGATTCGACAAGACTGGGCTTCAGTTTTGTGGGACAATAATGGGTGATCATTCTAAGTGTGGTATCAATACTATGTTGAATACAGGAACTGTAATTGGGGTTAGTGCGAATGTTTACGGAGCAGGTTTTCCACGTAACTTTATTCCATCATTTTCATTGGGAGGTAATCATGGTTTTCAAGAATATCGCCTTAAGGCTGCGCTTGAAGTTGCTCAGTTAGTAATGCTGCGAAGAGGAATAGAGTTCGATGAGGTAGAGCAGGGGATTATGAATCACGTTTTTGAGCTTACTGCTAAATACCGTAAATCTTTCTAGTCATTTATTTCTTGGCATAGGTATTGTTTATTAGTTGTATCGTATAAAAATAGAGTAAGATTACGTCAAATTGTCACACTTTGAGTGATGGTATGGCATTCTTACATTAATTGACAGAAATAAGACTAAGATAGGTATGAGTAGTAAGATAGAGATCAATATAGGAAGCATGGGTTTAACGAATTTGATGGATGAGGACTCTGATTTTATTCCTATTATAGCGGATGAAGATGAGAGTACCATTGATGATTTTGAAGTGCCTGACAGTTTGCCAATTTTACCCCTTCGAAATACAGTACTTTTCCCAGGTGTGGTTATTCCAATCACTGTAGGGAGAGAGAAATCATTGAAGCTTGTACGTGAAGTTTATGCAGACAAGGGGCTTTTAGGAGCTGTTTCTCAAATTGACTATGAGGTTGAAGAACCTGAGGTTGATGATGTGCATAAAATTGGTACGGTTGCCCAAATCATCAAGATTTTGGAAATGCCTGACGGAACCACAACAGTTATTTTGCAAGGTAAAAAGCGATTTGAGATCGAAGAAATGACCTCGAACGATCCTTATCATGTTGCAAAAATAATTACCCTTAAGGATATTCGTCCTGAAACGGAGGATAATCAATTTAAAGCACTTGTTGGATCAATCAAGGATATCGCTATTAAAGTGATTAAATTGAGTCCTCAAATTCCTAATGAGGCAACATTTGCAATTAAAAATATTGAAGGTTCATCTTTCTTAATCAACTTTATTTCTAGTAACTCAGATATGAAATTGAGTAAGAAGCAAGGATTGCTTGATTTAGGAGTATTGCAAGATCGTGCAATGAAACTTTTAGAGCTTTTATCTGCAGAGGTACAAATCTTAGAATTGAAAGATGATATTCAGTCAAAGGTAAAGACTGATATGGATCAACAACAGCGTGAGTATTTGTTGAATCAGCAAATGAAAACCATTCAAGATGAGCTAGGAGGAAATCCTGGTGAAGAGGATGTGATGGAGCTTGAAGGTAAGGCACTTGAAAAACTTTGGGGCGACGAAGTTGCTGAAGTTTTCGAAAAAGAATTGAAAAAATTACAGCGATTGAATCCTCAAGCTGCTGAATACTCAGTTCAGTTGAATTACTTACAGGAAATGATTGATTTACCTTGGAATGAGTTCACCAAGGATAATTTCGATTTGAAGAATGCCCAGAATGTTTTGGATTCGGATCATTTTGGTTTGGAGAAGGTAAAAGATCGTATCATAGAGCATCTTGCTGTTTTGAAACTTAAAGGTGATTTAAAATCGCCAATTTTGTGTCTTTATGGCCCTCCAGGAGTTGGTAAAACTTCGCTTGGTAAGTCTATTGCAAGTGCACTTGATAGAAAATACGTAAGAATGTCGTTGGGAGGTTTGCACGATGAGGCAGAAATCCGTGGACATAGAAAAACATATATTGGAGCCATGCCTGGAAGAATACTTTTGGGTATGAAAAAAGCTAAATCATCGAATCCTGTTTTTATTTTAGATGAAATTGATAAGGTTGGTGCTGACCACAGAGGTGATCCATCATCTGCTTTGTTAGAGGTTTTAGATCCAGAACAGAATTCTGCATTTCATGATAATTTCCTTGATGTAGATTACGATTTATCGAAAGTGATGTTTGTAGCTACAGCGAATAATGTTGGTGCTATTGCAGCTCCTCTTCGCGACCGTATGGAGATGATTGACGTGAGTGGTTATATTACTGAGGAAAAAACAGAGATTGGAAAACGTCACTTAATCCCTAAGCAATTAGAGAATCATGGGTTGACTAAGAAGGATGTTACCGTTTCGGATAAGGTGATTGTTCATATTATTGAGAAATACACACGTGAATCGGGTGTTCGTGGTTTAGATCAGAAGCTGGCCAAGCTAATGCGTGGTGTTGCTAAGAAAGTAGCTATGGATGATACTTACGATAAAGCAATTAAAGTTGAAGATTTAAAAGCATACCTAGGAGCTGAGCGTTTCAATCGCGATAAATATCAGGGTAACGAGTTTGCAGGTGTTGTAACAGGCTTAGCTTGGACATCGGTAGGTGGTGAGATTCTTTACGTAGAGTCGAGTTTAAGTCCGGGTAAGGGTAAATTAACTCTTACTGGTAATCTTGGTGATGTGATGAAAGAATCAGCACTATTGGCTCAAGAATATTTAAGAGCTCATGCAGCGAAGCTAGATATCAATCAAGAAGCTTTCGATAAGTGGAATCTTCATGTTCATGTTCCAGAAGGTGCTATCCCAAAGGATGGACCATCGGCAGGTGTGACAATGATTACGTCTATCGCTTCTGCCTTTACACAACGTAAGATTAAGAAACACTTGGCTATGACCGGTGAAATTACCTTGCGTGGAAAAGTATTACCAGTAGGTGGTATTCGTGAGAAAATTTTAGCTGCTAAGCGCGCTGGAATCAAAGAAATTATTCTTTGTCACGAGAACGAAAGAGATATCGAAGAGATTAAGCCAATCTACTTGAAAGGCTTAAAATTCCACTACGTAGAAGATGTAATGGATGTTCTTGAAATTGCTTTAATGAAGCAAAAAGTTAAAGAGTCAATTAGTATTTAAGACTCAATGGTTTGAGTTTAAATAGAAATTGAACTTATATAGTTTTCTTAAGGGCTGTCGAAATTATTCGGTAGCCCTTAATTTTTGTCTAATATTCGATTGCTTAATATTTTTGTTAATTTTAATCGCACAAAGAATGCAAAATTCGCTTCTTTGTAATCTGTACACAATCACTGTAAAATTAACGTCCTATTATGAACGGAAAAGGAAAATATTTCTTAGCAGCTGCCGGCTTGCTTTTTTTAGCTTTGATATTTTGGTATTTCAGTGCCATTCTTGCCTATATTGGAATCGCAGTTGTTCTTTCTTTTATTGGACGTCCGGTTGTCGATTTCCTTAATAAAGCGACCATTAAAGGGCGCAAGATTCCATTAAGCGTTTCCGCTGGTTTAACTTTAGCCTTGCTTTGGTTTGTGATGGTAGTGTTTTTCCGAACTTTTATTCCAATGATTGTAGAGGAGGCTAAGCAGTTGTCGGATATTGACGTGCAATCTGCCGTTCGTAGTTTAGACGAGCCTATTAGGAATCTTGAGGCTTTTGTATCGAAATATTCTACTGATGGTAGCGATTTTAAGGTTCAAGCTTTAATTACTGAGAACCTTTCTTCAGTTCTTAAGTTTTCTGACATTTCATCTATTTTTGGATCTCTTGCAGGTACGCTAGGAGGCTTATTTATTGCCTTATTTTCAATTTCATTCATTACATTTTTCTTCCTAAAGGATAGCAGTCTTTTTATTGATTCATTAGTCTTATTTGTTCCAGAGAAGAGCGAAGAAGGTGTTCGTCACGTACTCGATTCAATCAAGAATTTGTTGATGCGATACTTTGTAGGCCTCTTTTTCGAAGTGATACTCGTAGGTACTATGGTGACTCTAGGTTTAACGATTGTGGGTATGGGATTTAGTCATGCTGTTGTTATTGGTTTGTTTGCTGGACTTATAAATGTAATCCCTTATATCGGTCCTCTCATAGGAACCTTATTTGGTTTAATTATCGGAATTGCAACCAATCTTGATGTCGATTTTTATACACAAGTTGTACCACTTCTTGGTTATACAGCTCTTGTGTTCCTTATTGTTCAGATGATAGATAATATTCTTTTCCAACCACTTATTTACTCAAATAGTGTGAACGCACACCCTCTTGAAATTTTCTTGGTTATCCTGTTCGCAGGTTCAATGGCGGGTATTTTAGGTATGATGTTGGCGATACCAGCTTACACCATATTCAGAGTAATTGCGAAGGAATTTTTCAATAAATATCGCTTTGTTCGGAAACTGACGGAGAAGATATAGATGTTATGAAAGGATTGGTTTATTTATGGAATTTCAATTAAGATTAGTTGATTGACTTTATTTGTCTATATTTACAAATAAGATTAATGAGTTAACCTTATCTTACTATGAGACCATTTTCAAAAGAACAAATTGCCAATAAAATAAAGTTTGAAAACCCTTGGTGGAGCACTGGAGCCATTGATGACTATTATGCTTCAATGAAAAGGAGACTTTATTTCGATTTATTTTCGCCTCTCGTTTACGAAAAATCAGTAAAAAGAGCTGTTGTTCTTATGGGACCAAGAAGGGTTGGTAAAACTGTAATGCTTTTTCATTTAATCCAAGACCTTATAGATACTGGAGTCTCTCCTAAAAGTATATGTTATCTGTCAATAGAAAATCCTATTTATAGTGGCCTTTCTCTCGAAGAATTACTCCTGTATTTTTTAGAAATAACAGAACAAACACCCTTAAATGAGCATTATATTATTTTTGATGAGATACAATATCTAAAGAATTGGGAGTTGCATTTAAAGACACTTGTTGATAGTTACCATAAAATCAAATTTATTGTTTCAGGTTCTGCCGCCGCTGCGCTTAAATTAAAAAGTAATGAGTCTGGAGCTGGTCGATTCACCGATTTTATGCTGCCTCCTCTAACATTTCATGAGTATATTGATTTAAAGGATTTATCTAAATTAATAACTCTTGGGAGTAAAACATGGAAAGGAGTTTCTAAGAACTATTTTCAAACGGAAGATATTCAGGAGTTGAATAAGCATTTTGTAGATTATATTAATTTTGGGGGTTACCCCGAAGTTTCTTTATCCAAGGAAATTCAATCAGACCCAGGGAGATATATTAGAAACGATATTATTGATAAAGTCTTATTGAGAGATTTGCCAAGCTTATACGGAATTAAGGATGTTCAGGAATTGAATTTATTATTCACAACAATAGCTTATAATTCAGGGAATGAATTCACTTATGAGCAGTTGTCAATAAATTCAGGAGTAGCTAAAAATACAATAAAGAGATATATCGAATATTTGGAGGCTGCCTTTTTAATTAGAGTTATAAATAAAATTGACCAAAATTCGAAGAAATTTAAAAGAGCAACCTCATTTAAAATATATTTGACTAACCCATCGCTTAGAAGTGCACTCTTTTCTCCTATAGAAAAGGATGGTGATTTTATAGGGAATATGGTTGAAACTGCAATATTTTCTCAATGGGGACATAATACAGGGTTTAAGCCTTATTATGCTCGATGGAAAGGTGGAGAGGTTGATATTGTAAGTTTATCTGCGGAAAAGCAAAAGCCATTGTGGGCTGTTGAAATAAAGTGGAGTAATCGATATGTAAAAAGCATACATAAATTATCGAATCTTAAATCGTTTTGTGTAAAGAATCATATTGATAGGACTTTAGTAACAACTATTGATATTGAGGAGATTAAAGAAGATGATGGTTTAATTTATGATTTCACACCTTGTAGTTTGTATTGTTATACTGTAGGGAGAAATGCGGTTGATGAAAAATTAAACTTAACAATGTATCATAAGTAGTTGATTCATTAGGATAAAAGTATAGATATAATAAAGGCTGTTTCAAACGAAGCAGCTTTTTCTGTATTGATACGTCAATTAAATGATCTATACGCCGTGTTTATTACGGCAATTACACTGGGATACGTTAATTGAATAGGCTTATTGACGTTAATTAAACGGCGATTGAGTCAGGAGCTAACAATACTAAAGAGTTATTAGTATGGAGTTTATTAACAATAATTCCGCAATAAAACGTCTGTAGGTTACTATATATAGGTATTTTGAATAAAAATACTCAAAATAAGGGAGGTCGTTAACAAATGTTAAAGCCTCCACCAAGAGCGTAGGCGAGCAAATAATGCTTGTTAGTGGCTTTCCCGAAGAGAAAGTAGGTCATTAACAAATGTTAAAGCCTCCACCCAGAGCGTAGGCAAGCAAATAATACTTGTTAATGGCTTTCCCGAAGAGAAAGGAGCGGATTAATATGTGTTAGCCTACCTAAATAAGAAAAAGGGTGTTCATAAATAAATATATTCATTATCCTGAAATAAATGGGCTTCGCCGAACTTTGTCATCAGGATATTAATGCTAGACACAGCTATTTTATTCCACAGCCTTAGTTTCGTCAATTCTATCGAGCAAAGCTTGTGGTAATTTCTTTTTTACTTTAGCGCCAAGTGTTCTAATCTTCTCGGCACGACCAACCAGATTACCTGTTCCGTCACATAGTTTTTTCATCGACTCCTGATACAGTTTTTGAGAACCATCCATTTGTCGTCCAAGCTTAATTAGATCTTCAACGAAGCCTACAAATTTGTCGTAAAGCGCACCACCTTGGCGAGCAATCTCCATGACGTTTTTGTTCTGATTCTCTTGTTTCCAGATAGATGAAATAGTACGTAGAGTTGCCAGTAGAGTGGAAGGACTCACAACCACTATCTTGTTATCCCAAGCGTATCCGAAAAGTTCCTGATCGGCTTGTACGGCAACAGCAAATGATGATTCTATAGGTACAAACATTAATACAAAGTCTGGTGTATTTAACGATGCTGAGCTTTGATAATGTTTATCGGCCAATCCTTTTATATGAGCTTTGAAAGAGGCAATATGATCTTTTTGAAAAGCTTCTCGTTCTTCGTCGTTATTTGCGTTTACAAATCTCTCGTAGGCAACAAGAGAAACCTTCGAATCGACAATAATGTGCTTTTCTTCGGGTAGGTGAATAATCACATCAGGACGAATAGATTGTCCATCGTCATTTTTCATGGCAACTTCTCTATCGTATTCCTGACCTTTAGTGAGTCCTGATCTTTCCAGAATTCGCTCAAGAACAACCTCGCCCCAATTACCTTGCTTTTTCACGTCACCCTTGAGTGCTTTTGTTAGGTTGCTGGCTTCATCAGAAAGCTT
The DNA here is from genome assembly GCA_016744515.1 of Marinifilaceae bacterium. GTDB lineage: Bacteria > Bacteroidota > Bacteroidia > Bacteroidales > Marinifilaceae > Ancylomarina. Next base: position 12,157 of record JADGEF010000059.1, read on the forward strand.
CGTATTTAGATCATATAGCTTTTTAACCTCTTCGCGTAAGCTAATCTTATCTCGTAATTCTTTATCGTAGGTTTCTTCAACTTTTTTCTCAAACGAAGTCAATTTTTCCTTTATAGGATTTAAAATCTCATCCATATTCTTCTGGTTCGAAGAAGTGAATTCTTTTGAGTTCTCTTTTAGAATTTTGTTAGCAATGTTTTCAAACTCAGTTGTAAAACGTTTCTGAAGTTCTTCCAGTTCTTTTTTCTGAGTCTCAAGTTTTTCCTCTAAATTTTTACGCTCTGTTGCTGAAATGGAAACTGAACGTGTTAATTTTTCATTCTTCTCTCTTTCAGATGTCAGTTCTTTTTGGAGTTCTTGCTTTTCAATCTGAAGGTTGTTAGCTCTCTCTTCAAATTTCATTTTAGATTGATCCAACTCACTCTTTTCAAGAATAAAAGTGTTCTCTTTTTTCAAAAGTTCTTCGCGATGAGATACTGTGGCAGTATTTAATTTCTTTTTTAAAATTAGCCAAGCAATTATTATCCCTATTATAATTCCAATTGTGATATATAAAAACTCCATAGAAAAGAATTTAGTTGAGTTTGATGTGATGTTGGTTTTTGAGATTAAAGCGAGGCTTCAGGTTTTTCAAAGTTTATGAGTTCCATTGTTTCACCATCGAAAACTGCATAAGTGAAATGAGAAATCCAGTCACCCGTATTAATGTAACGAGCGCCTTTGTCAAGTTCGATATTCGAAGGGCAATGGCGATGTCCGAATACAAAATAATCAAAATCTTCATTTTTAAGAATATCATTGGCAAAGAGAACAAGCCATTCTTTATCCATGCCCCTAAATTGATCTGCTTCAACTTTACCATCGCTTAAGCGACTGTGTGAAGACCATTTGTGAGCGATGCCAATTCCAAAATTAGGATGTAAACGAGCAAAGCACCACTGTAAGAATTTACTAGTGAATACTTTCTTAAGAATTTTGTAGCCTTTATCGTATGGACCGAGTCCATCACCATGAGCTAGAAAGAATTTTTTGCCTTCTATTTCTGTTCTTAGAACGTCTCGGTGAACTATGATACCAAGTTCTTTCGGGAGGTAATCGAAAACCCAAATATCGTGATTCCCTGTAAAGAAGTGGACTTCAATTCCAGAGTCGCATATTTCGGCAAGTTTACCAAGAACTCGAGTAAAACCACGAGGTACTACTCTTTTATACTCGAACCAAAAATCGAAAATATCGCCCATTAAATAAATAGACTTAGCATCATCCTTCACTTGGTTTAGCCATTTTACAAACAACTTTTCGCGTTGAAGGTTGTTGTTTAGAGCTGGAGCACCTAAGTGAACATCAGAAGCAAAATATATCTTTTTACCAGTTGTCATATGTATGCTTAATTAAGCTATAATTTTGAGTCTGATCTTGTTAATACAAGCAGACTCAAAAGAGTTATTTCTTATTTGATGTATTCTGCAACTTTCTCTTCAAGAGCCAATCCGTAAAGATTTTTCCCAACGAAATCTCCTTTTTTGCTAATGATATAGTTTGCAGGAATTTGCTTTACATTAAAGCTACTAGTAGCTAATGAACTTCCATTTTTAGGATCACAAACGTTAGTCCATTTTAAACCATCTTTTTCAATAGCTTCTTTCCAAAGTTTTTCATTTGTATCAACAGAAACTTGATAAATCTCTAAGCCTTTGTTTTTGTATTTTGCATGAATTTTTTTCAAGGTGTTATTTTGTTTTCTTGAAGCAGGATCTTGCGAAGCCCAAAAACTTAAAACGATAAGTTTTCCATCAAATGAGTTTAGATTAATTTCTTTCCCTTTGGTATTTTTTAGACTAATGTTAGGGTAGTTTGTTCCTTTTTCTTTAATGAGCTTCTTAAGTTTCAAATTAGCCAAATTCTTTTGCATAGAAGCAAGATTTGCCAAAACAGCTTTCGTGTATTCATGTTCTGGGTATAAAGCTCGCATCGATGAAGCAACAATTTTTGCAAATTTAATGTCGCTGTTCTCATTTAAAGTGTATGTGTTTTTATCGATTTTCTGATAAAGAGCTAAATAGCTTGAAAGTGAAGTTGCATTTTTCATGATGAAGTTCGCAGAGAAATCTCGTTGATCTTGAATAACTTCTACATATTTAGCCAATAGGTTCTGAGAAATGCTTGAGTAGTTTAGATCAGATTTTTTTTCTTCTAATTGCTTTCTGATAGCAGCAATACTGTCTTTTGTTTCCTCAAGCTTATCATTAAGATCTTTTACTAGTGCTGAGCCAGTTGAGCCAGAAACAATATAAGTACGACTCATATGTGTAGAGATCGAATTAACCTCAATTTCTTCCTCTGGGTTGGCTAAAAGAGTAATTAGTTTACCATTCGATAAGCGTAAAAGGTAAAAACCAGGTTCAGATGTTTTAGTTTTAAAACGGAAATCACCATCCTTGTCAAGTTTTACTGAATCAATAGTTTCTGCACTTGCAGTATGAAGTTTGTCAAGATAAAGTGTAATACCATCACCTTTTTGAATTCGACCTTTAATCTTAACAGTAGGTTCCTGATTACATGCAAACAGAAGTAATAGTGGAAGTGCGAATAGTAGTTTCTTCATTGTTTTTCGTTTTTATGTCTTTTAAATATAGCTTATTTATTAGTTAACAGATTAATATCGCTTAGCCTATGTCTGTTATTAATATTTAGTAAAGCTATATTGTTAAAAATCTTGATGTGATAATTAAAGCCGAAAATAGTAATAATTTCCTGTATTAGCACCTAAAATTGTTGAACAGATTGAGTCTATAATCATATAAAATATGAGTTTTGCTGAAAAAATTTTATCTCGAAAGATTCGTATGACTAAAAAATTAAGTTTAAATTTATTGAAAACCGAAGCTTAAAATCAATACTAATAGGCTATGCAAGAGGGAGTAGAAAATCGAAAATTTGGAACGGCACCCGTTTTTTTTACCGCCATATCCACCATTCTAGGAGCTGTTTTATTCTTAAGATTTGGCTATGCAGTTGGAAGTGTTGGTTTCTGGGGTGTTATTTTAATTATCTTATTGGGACATTTGGTGACTATTCCTACAGCCTTTGCTATATCGGAACTTGCAACCAACAAACGAGTAGAAGGTGGTGGAGAATATTTTATCATATCTCGGTCATTTGGTTTAAATATTGGAGCTACCATTGGTTTGGCTCTATTTTTGTCTCAAGCTATTTCTGTCGCTTTTTACATTATTGCATTTACCGAAGCTTTTGAACCCGTTTTTAATTGGGTCCTGTCAACTTACGATCTGACTTTGCCTAGACAGGTTATTTCCGTTCCGGCTATGTTAATTTTGTCGGTGTTGATTCTGAAAAAGGGAGCAAGTTTAGGAGTAAAGGCACTTTATTTTGTTGCTGCTATTCTTTTTGCATCTCTTATTTTATTTTTTCTTGGAGATACGGCACACGTATCGGTTTCAGATTTTTCCTTGTTTAAAGCTGAGTTTCGAAATTCAGATCAATTTTTTGTGATTTTTGCCATTATATTTCCTGCATTTACAGGAATGACTGCCGGTGTTGGATTATCAGGAGATCTTAAAAATCCAGCAAAATCAATTCCTTGGGGAACCACTGCGGCTACATTTATTGGAATGATTATTTATGTTTTGGTCATTTATAAATTAGCTCAATATGCGAGCGTACAAGATTTATTAGATCATCAGCTAATTATGAGTCAAATTGCATTAGGGGGTGCCATTGTAATTCCTTTAGGTTTGGCAGCATCAACCATTTCTTCAGCGCTTGGTTCGGTTATGGTAGCGCCAAGAACCTTGCAGGCACTTTCGGTTGATAAGTCATTACCTTCAAGAGGATTGAATAATTGGTTGGCTAAGGGACGTAAAAAAGATGGCGAACCCATTAATGCGTCTTTAGTGACTTGTTTAATTGCCATGTTTTTTGTTCTCCTAGGTGATATTAACGCTGTCGCTGAAATTATATCTATGTTTTTTATGGTGACTTATGGCGCACTTTGTTTAATCTCTTTTCTAAATCATTTTGGATCATCGCCGAGTTACCGACCTTCATTCAAATCAAAATGGTATTTATCTATTCTAGGTTTTCTAGTTTCTATTTTGGTTATGTTTAAAATCAATACAATTTATGCTCTATTGGCTATTGTGTTAATGATTTTAACTTACCTATACATCAACTCATATCATAAGGATAGACATGGTTTAGCTTCAATATTCTTGAATTCATTATATCAGCTAAATAGAAATGTACAGGTGTTTCTACAAAAAGCAGGAAAGAAACGTGTGCAAGAATGGCGACCAAGTGCTATTTGTATATCGAAGGACTCTTTTGAGAGAGATACAGCTTTTAAGTTATTGAATTGGATTGCTTATAAATATGGTTTCGGAACCTACTTGCATCGAATTGAGGGATATTATTCCAAAGCAACTCACAAACAAGCTAGGCAGGAGCTTGATTTATTGGTGAGTCGATCAGAAAATGTAGGGAACCATGTTTTTGTTGATACGATTATTTCACCTTCATATACTTCGGCTATTGCTCAAGCTATCCAGTTGCCTGGTGTAGCTGGTATGGAAAATAACATGGTAATATTCGAGTTTGATAAAGACAAAAGTGAAAGCTTGGAAGAGATTATTGAAAATTACTCTCTAGCTAATGCAGGTAATTTTGATTTCTGTGTTTTAGCCTCATCTAATCGTCGATTTAATCATAAATCAGACATTCATATTTGGATAAAACCAAGTGATGCTGATAACGCAAACCTGATGATTTTATTAAGCTTTATTATAGCTGGGCATCCTGATTGGAAAAAATCTGATATTAAGATTTTCAATATATGTAAGGCAGATCAGTTGAAAGAAGTTAGAGCAAGTCTTGATGAGATGATTGCTTCTGGTCGATTGCCGATTAGAAGAACTAATGTTCAGGTATTGATTGAGCAAGAAGATGTTTCGCCTAAGGATATGATTAACGAACGATCGAAAAATGCTGGATTAACTTTGATAGGTTTCAGAGGTGATATAATTAAGCATGAAGGCGCTGATACTTTTAGGGGATATGAGGATCTTGGGCACATTCTATTCGTAAATGCCAATTCGAAGAAAGAGATTGAGTAGTTGTTAATTTTATGGAATAAACCTGCTGATCTATTAAAAAGATCTAAAGCTTCGTTCATCTATTTTTAAAGATTTGAATTTGTTTATCTTTGTTGGGAAAACTAAAAAAAAATACCGCTTGTGAATAAATCTGAATTGAATCGTATTTTCGAATCCTTCTCCGATTACAACATTCTTATTATAGGTGACGTTATGGTCGATGCCTACGCTTGGGGCGAGGTTGATCGTATTTCTCCAGAAGCTCCAGTGCCAATTTTTTCATGCTCAAGCCGTGAAAATAGATTGGGTGGTGCTGCTAATGTCGCTTTGAATATTAAATCGTTGGGAGCAAACCCAATATTGTGTTCCGTAATTGGTGATGATGATAGAGGTAAAGATTTTGTCAATCTTCTATCTAAAATTCAGCAAGAGCAGTCGGGTATTGTCGTTAGTTCGAGTAGAAGAACAACTGTTAAGACTAGATTTATTAGTAATAATCAGCATGTTATTCGAATTGATGAAGAGGATACGCATGAATTGGCAGATGAAACTGAAACTTCATTTATTAAGCACGTTCTTGATTTAATGGACAGCCAAAACATACATGCCATTGTTTTTGAAGATTACGATAAAGGATTGATCACGAAGAAGCTGATTGAGACAGTTACAGATAAGGCTAAACAAATGGAGATTCCTGTTTTGGTCGATCCTAAAAAACGTCATTATTCAGATTATAAGAATGTTACTTTATTCAAGCCAAATTTTAAAGAGTTTCTTGAAGGTTCTAACTTGAGCCTAGAGAAAGGTGATATTGATGGTTTATTTAGAGCAGCAAAACAATTTCAAAGAGAAATGGGCGTTGATAAGTTGTTGATTACCCTTTCAGAATTGGGCGTATTTATCAGTAACGAGAATACTTACGAGCATATTCCAGCAGTAGTGAGAAAAATTGCTGATGTGTCAGGGGCTGGAGATACAGTTATTTCTGTAGCAACACTTTGTTTGGCAGCTGGAATGAATGCAGCCGAAATTGCTGCTATATCGAACCTTGCAGGAGGTATTGTTTGTGAAATACCTGTGGTTGTTCCAATTGATAAGGAGCAGTTATTAGCTGAGAGTTTGAAACTCTATACAGAAGCTTAATTAAGACAATGGTTCGGTAAGGTTTTTCAAACACCTGATAATGAGACCATCCCAAACCTGTTGTGTTTTCATTAATGTATTGATTATAAGTCGTTTGTAAATCAGTCTCATATCTTGATTCTCATATTTCACGATCTATTATTAAGACTAATATTAATTGTTTATAACTTTGAGTTTATTTTTAATAAGTCTGAGTACATCTAAATTTTAAATGTCTTTAAAAATATTATCTTTGAAACTAACGAAACTATGAACTGATAAGACTAGATGTAAGAGATTCTGGTCGGTTAAGTTGTTTTCGTATACTTAAGGTAAGTGTTGTATCTAATCTATAGGGGAATGGATTTTTGTTCGTTTTCTCTGATTAAAATAGGAATTGTTTATGGCTAAAATAATCGCTCTTGCAAATCAAAAAGGTGGCGTTGGAAAGACAACAACAGCTATCAATCTAGCTTCAAGTCTTGCTGTGTTAGAATATCGTGTTCTTATCGTTGATGCCGATCCTCAAGCTAATGCAACATCGGGTTATGGTTTTGATGTACGTACAATAGAAAATAGCCTTTATGAATGTATCGTTGATGGAACTGATCCTAAAGATGCAATTCTTAAAACCGAGATGGAAGGTTTAGATCTTCTTCCTTCTCATATCGACTTGGTAGGTGCAGAGATTGAAATGTTGAATCTGGCCAATCGTGAAAAAATTCTTCTGAATGTTTTGAATGCCGTACGCGATAACTACGATTATATTCTGATTGACTGCTCACCTTCATTAGGATTGATAACTGTTAATGCTTTAACTGCTGCTGATTCAATCTTAATACCTGTGCAGTGCGAATATTTTGCGCTAGAAGGTTTAGGAAAGCTTTTAAATACGATTAAAATAATCCAGAGCAGACTAAATCCTGATTTGGAAATTGAAGGTTTCTTGCTGACCATGTATGATAGTCGTTTACGTTTATCAAATCAGGTTGTTAGCGAAGTGAAGAAACATTTCCAGGATATGGTTTTCGAAACGGTTATTCAGAGAAATACTAAACTAGGAGAGGCGCCAAGTTTCGGAAAGCCTGCTATTTTATATGATGCAGAATCAAACGGAGCCGTCAATTATTTGAACTTAGCAAGAGAGCTGGTTGTAAATAATACAGAGGCGGAAGAAGAGCATCAAGAAAATGAGATTGAGAAATAATAAAATGCAATTCGATTAGCTTAATAAGCTGATCGAATTCATATTTTATAATGATATATTATGGCAAAAAAGAGTGCATTAGGTAGAGGCTTAGGTGCTTTGATCGATGATAGAGATGATTTTCAAACTCGTCCATCTCGTCAGGAGCATGAACTAAGTAACGAAATTGAGATATCGAAGATTGAGGTAAACCCATTTCAGCCTCGAACAAAATTTGATGAGGAGGCTTTAAATGAATTAGCAAAATCGATTAAAGAAATTGGTATTGTTCAGCCTATCACTGTTCGTAAACTTAATAGCAATTCATATCAACTTATTGCTGGTGAACGCCGTTTGAGAGCATCTAAAATTGCTGGACTTATAAAGATCCCTGCTTATGTTCGCCTTGCTGAAGATGACAAGATGCTTGAGATGGCATTGGTTGAAAATATTCAGCGTGAAGATCTTGATTCGGTTGAAATAGCTATTTCATATCAACGATTAATAGACGAATGTGATTTAACACAAGAAAGTTTGAGTGATCGTGTTGGAAAAAAGCGTTCAACTATTTCAAATTACCTACGTTTACTTAAGCTTCCTGCTGAAATTCAGAAAGGAATTCGCGAGAAGCAAATCCTAATGGGACATGCTCGTGCACTTGTAAATGTTGATAATAGAGAGTATCAATTGTCTATTTTTAAGATGGCTATTTCTGATGATTTATCTGTAAGAAAAATTGAAGAATTGGTTCGTGACGCTAATAATGGAGCACCAGTAAAAGAAAAAGTTAAGCCAGTTCGCTTAGCTGAGGAGTACGAAAGCCTTAAGCAGCATTTGTCAAAACATTTCGATTCAAAAATTGATTTAAAACGAAATGTTAAAGGAAAAGGACAGATTATTATTCCTTTTAAATCTGATGATGATTTAGAACGTATTTTAGGTGTTCTGGATCAGATGAAATCATAAAAAACTCAAAAAAAATACGTTTTGAATAAGTTAAAAACACTTCTTTTTCTTGTGGCAGTGTGCTTTGTTGTGCTAATTTCTGGACAAAATGTACATGCGCAGAAAATTGAATCCGATTCTGTTTACAAACCTATAGTTGTAAAGGAACACTCGCCACATAAGGCTACTTTATATTCAGCTTTACTGCCAGGTTTGGGACAGATTTATAATAAGAAATATTGGAAGCTACCTTTTGTGTATGGGTTGATTGGAGGAGCAGTTTATGCTATTGGATGGAATACGGGTCAGTATAATGATTATAAGGATGCCTATGTTGATTTTTCTTTATTTCTAGACTATAAAAATCAAGCTGAAGGGGGAACACTTACAGAACCTACATCTAAGCGATACGAGAAACTTCTTCCTGATAAAGATTTTTCTGCGACTGATTCTAAGGCAGATGATTGGTACAAGACTAGGTTTAAAAATGGCAAGGATAAATACAAACATGATAGAGATTTAAGTTATATCCTCTTGTTTGCTGCTTATGTTGTTAATATTATTGATGCAACGGTTGATGCTCATTTAACCAATTTTAATATCAACGATGATTTAAGTATGACTGTTCAACCAAAGATGAACTATTCACCTGTTTCGGGTGGTACGCTTGGACTTTCTTGTCGAATTAATTTTTAGAAAGAAGGAGTTTATTGTATTAAAATTTTACTGAGTCTTAAGGTATTTTAAGTTTCAGTAAGCAATAAAACTTGTTAGGATTCGTATAACCAAGAGTGAGGAGTGCTAAAGGCACTATCTTTTAATTTGAATTCTGTTTCGATTGGATTGGAATGGAAATGAAGAAAAATACAATTATGAAATTTAAATATTCCCTTTATTCCTTAGCTCTTATTGCAAGTATGGCTTGTTCTACGAGTAAAACAGTTGTAGACAGCTCGTATGCAGTAGAAGAGATTCCTGAAGTGTTTGCTCAGGAAAGTGAAGCTGAAAATCTTATTCTAGAGAAAGAGGAAATGATTCCTGCAGTGGAGAAAGATTCCTTGGCTTTTCTTAAGATCAACCCTGTTGATGTACGCTGGGATTTGAATGATAGTATTCAGCCAGAATTCAAAAGCAATTTGGATAAACTGGTTAATGCATGGTACGCTGAAAATTCGATTAAAACAACAGCATATGATGGGCCAAAGACTAAGTATGTTAAAGAAAAGATAGCTGATTCAGTTTACATCAAACGTTTACAATCGATATCATCTATGTTCGATTTGTCGTATAATAAAATTGTACGAAACTACATCGAGCTTTATACGCAGCGTCGAAGAAAGCAAGTTGAGATGATGATGGGAATGTCAGAATATTATTTCCCAATTTTTGAAGAGATTCTTGATAGAGAAGGCTTACCTCAAGAGTTAAAGTACCTTCCAATTATTGAATCAGCACTTAATCCTAAGGCTTTGTCGAGAGCTGGAGCTTCTGGTTTGTGGCAGTTTATGTATTCTACTGGTAAAATGTATAAGTTGGAGGTGAACTCTTTTGTGGATGATCGTCGTGATCCAATAAAAGCGACTTATGCTGCGGCTAAATTCCTTAAGGATTTATATAAAATGTATGGTAATTGGCCTTTGGTTATTGCTGCATACAATTGTGGTCCTGGAAATGTGAATAAGGCGATTCGTCGAAGCGGAGGAAAGAAAAACTATTGGGATATTTATTACCGATTACCAAAGGAAACTAGAGGTTATGTGCCAGCATTTATTGCAGCATTATATTCATTTAATTTCCATGAAGAACATGGCTTGTATCCTCGCCCAAACCAGTTTCCAGAGGTTTGTGATACGATAATGATTAAGGAGCAATTACACTTTGATCAGATTGCGAAGTTTACCAATGTTTCTAAGGCAAAATTACGTGAATTGAATCCTCAGTATCGTGCTGATATCATTCCAGCTTTTAGTAAGCCATATTCATTAAAAATTCCTTTCGAGTCTGCGTTGGCTTTCATTGATAATCAGGACTCGATTACTTCATATAAGAAGGAGTATTATTTTAATCTGAAAGATAAGCTTGTAAATCCTCGTGATAGATATCAGAAATATGCTCATGCAGTTCCTAAAGGAAAATCTAAGGTTTATTATAAAGTAAAGTCTGGTGATGCGGTTGGTTTAATTGCATCTTGGTTTCATGTTAGAACTTCGAATTTACGATACTGGAATAATATCCGCCGTAATATGATTCGTGTTGGACAAAAATTAGCTGTTTATGTACCTAAGTCAAAGGCTTCATACTACAAGTCTTTTAATAGCATGTCTAAGAGACAAAAGCAAGCAACTCTTGGTAAATCATATGTTGCGTCACAAAAGACAAGGCGTGTTGGAAAATCCACATCTGTAGGAAGTCGAAATTACGTTTATTATAAGGTTCGGAAGAATGATAATTTCTGGACAATTGCCAAGAAATATCCAGGTGTTTCAAATTACGATATTATGAGAATTAATAATATTACGAATTCTCGTAGTTTAAGAGTGGGACAGAGATTAAAAATTAAAACGAAGAGCTAGTTTCGAAAATATTAAGCAAAGAAAAAGCCAGTAGATGAAAATCTACTGGCTTTTTGTTTGCCTTGCATGCAAACTTTTCCGTCAGTTTGAAAGACAACTGAGTCGCCCAATCGGAGGGAAGGCAATACGAAGTCAAGTGCGCTATTG
>JADGEF010000202.1 GCA_016744515.1 Marinifilaceae bacterium
TTTTTTTTATTTTAAAGGATTATTTATTTTTCATGTAGGACACGTGTGGTAGCCTTTGTGAATGATTTTGAACCGACTGTGCTTATTTTAAGACTCTAAGAATTGACTCTTCGCCCGACCATATAACAGTGTTTGTTTTGTCGGTTCTACCAAGTTGAAAATCCTTCTCTTTCGATGTAACACCTTCGGTAGTTCCATCGTCTAAATCGCAAGTTTGAGTTCCTTCAATTTCTAAATGATTGGATTGGCTATAAACCGATCCATTAAAATTGTAGGTTACATATTTTACAGTGAGTTTGTAATTATCGTTTTTATCGATATTTAAAAATTCCATTTTTCCTACTCTTCCATCCTTTGTAGCGTATCCTATAATGGTGCCTACGTCTAATAAAATTCCCGATGGAATAGAAACCTGAATGCGCTCATTGGGTAAGGTTTCCAGCTTGTCTCCAATACTTTTTCTATTTAATTTATCGAAAGCTGAATTGCTGCCACTGTTATTGTCAACATTTGAAGACGATGATGTGCTACTGGTAAATTTCACAAACTCAACTCTTCGGTTATTGGCTTTTCCTTCGGCTGTGCTGTTGTTATCTATAGGTTTACTTTCGCCAAATCCGGTTGACTTTAGCCTGTTGGCTGCAATTCCCATTGTTATAAGTTGCTGCATTACAGCTTTTCCTCGGGCTTTTGAGAGTTTCATATTACTGGCATCATCACCATCAGCATCGGTATGTCCTTCTACACTAAAGTTAAGGTCGGCTTGTTTTTGCATCAGCTTGTATATTTTGTTGATAGCACCCATGCTTTCGGGTTTTATGCTTGCCTTACCTGTATCGAACCGAATACCGTTTACGATAATTTTTCCGTCTTGTAACAGGCGATCGTAGTATTTAACGCCGCCTTTGGCAATTCTGATATTTTTGAAATAGAATGCTCTGTCGGCATTTAGTTCGGCAAAATAGGCCTGTAATGTTAGTCCGCTTGGGTTACCTCTATAATGAGGGATGTTTATTACGCGAGTATCATCTACATACACTTTTAGTTTACCTTTTGTAAAAGCTATAGATACGTGACTCCAACGTGCGTCTTTACTGTTTCTGTAATCTATTCCCATAATATTGCCCGAAACGCCACTCATATCTTCAGCAACAGTGCCTGAGCTAATGTCCATATTCATGCTATTAACACGCTTCTGGTTTTTGGTGTCGTATAAATAAACGGTTATTCTATTTCCGTTAACAGGCTTGTAGAAGTCAAACTCTATGGTGAAAACATCTGGTAGATAATCATCTTTGGCGTTTTTTAAATAGGGTACAATTGCTGGGGCACCATCAATAAACATCATAACATTTTCACCATTAACGTTTGCTATTTCTACCTGTCCTTTTACTAAATCCCATCGGCTTGGAAATTCACCGTTTTCTTCATTTGCACTTGGTCCATCCTCAAAAATCACAACATCGCCAGGTACAAAATCGAATTTATTCCATATTATTTGTGGTTTGTGAGGCTTAATAGTTACATTATCTTGATTTTGATCGTTCGAGCCTCCTGAGTTTTTATTTTGACTGCGTCCATATCTATTGTAATCCTTTCCTTTTTTATTCTGACCATTTGTCTTATTGTGTTTTTGAGAGTTTTGATTTTCTTTTTTCTTCTTCTTTTTTTTCTTTTTGCCAAAAAGACGACCAAGCCCTTCTTCCAATTTATCAAAGCCCTTATCAACTCCTTTTTCTATCTTATTATTAGTTCGTCTTGTACCTTGTTTTTTAGCAACCTTTTCAGGGTCTACTATTTGCGCATTAGTTATACTGAAACTGAATGTTAGTAGAAATACGATGGCTAATAAGTTTTTCATGAGACTGTTTTTAGTTTGATGATTTGATGAAACAAAGCTAATGGCAAGGCGGAGTTTTTTATAGGATAGATGTTGCAATGAATAGGATGTATGTTCCAATTTTATGTTTCCTTAAAGAATATGCGATTTTGAAGGAAACTGGATTTGGTTGAAAATTTTAAATGGAGAATTTAGGAAAACAATTTTGCTATAACATATGTTCCAAAAGCTATAATAAATGTTTCGATCGCCTATTTTAAAGGGTTTGGCTTGTATTTAGATGGGAGAATACCTGTTATATCTTTAAAGCACTGGCTAAAATAGGATGGGTCATTGAAGCCGACTAAAGAGCTTACTTGTGATATTGGGAGTGGGGTAGAATTTAGAATTAACTGTGCTAATTGAATACGTTGTTTACGTATAAATGCAGTTGTGGATAAACCTGATATTTTCTTTAATTTACGATGTAGCTGAGTACGACTCATGCACATCATACTACAGAATAGATTAACATTAAAATCTGAATCACAAATATGCTTTTCGATAATATGAGTTAATCGTTCAGAGAATTCTATTTCTGGAGTGTTTAGACACAACTGTAGAGTGTATATTTTATCTGCCATCTTTGTTGTTTTTGCTTAAAACAAAGATGGATTGATAAAACAGCTCTTACTATTACATATGTTTCAAAGGCTATGATGTATGTTGACAGTTTGTTTCGGTGTTTGTTTTAATGTATTCAGATGGCGTTTGGCCTTGAATTTCTTTAAAGCATTTTGAGAAGTACGATGTATCGTTAAAGCCTGTTGCATAACAAACGTCACTAATAGCAACGTCAGGATTAAGCATCATATTCGCTGCTAACTTAATTCGTTGAGAGCGAATAAATGCAGTTGCAGATAGTCCTGTTAATGCTTTTAATTTTCTGTGCAACTGGGTTCTACTCATACAAGTTTTGCTGCAAAACTGATCGACAGAGAACTCTGGATCTGGTAAATACTTATCAAGAACTTCTTGTAAAGTATTTGCAAACTTTTCATCTTCAGATTTAAAAACGAGGTTTAAAGGGTTTATTACAAGTTCTTTTTGATATTTCTCCTGTAAGTTTCTTCTTAATTTTATTAGATTTTCAACTTTTACCGATAAGGCTTGAGCATTGAAAGGTTTAACTATATAGTCATCTGCACCAGATTTTAAACCGCCAAGTACATTTTCGTCACCAACTTTTGCAGTTAGTAAAATAATAGGAATGTGGCTGGTTTTTACGTCCGATTTAAGAGTTGTACACAGTTCTATACCTCCAACATTAGGCATCATTACGTCTGAGATAATAAGATCTGGAATATTATCTAAGGCAAGCTGAATACCTCTTTCACCATCTTCAGCTTCTAAAATTTGATATGTGTTCTCAAAATTAGTTTTAATATAGTGACGCATATCAGGATTATCTTCAACGATTAATAAAACGGGTATCTCTGTTTCATTATTCACACAATTTGATTGGGACTCTGTGTGTAAATCTGTATTTATATGGTTTGAAACGCTTATATTTTCTTGAGGTATAGAAACCAGTTCAGTATTCTTAAAGTGATCTTTAGAAACAGGTAAGTTAAGATCGAATTGTATAATTTGATCATTTGAGCAATTGACACTTATTGGTGCACGATAGAGAGAGCATAGTTCTTTTACCAATGATAGACCAATACCAGTACCTTGTTGTTCTACACCTTCTGCACGGTAAAAACGATCGAATATTCGAGTTAATTCTTTATTTTTTAGAGTACAACCTGAGTTTGAAATGTGTATGCTTAGATGCTTATTGTTATTGGCTACATGTATTTCAACAGTACCCTTATTTTGAACAAATTTAAAAGCATTAGATAGTAGGTTTGTAATAATTATCTCAACAATATTTGCATCAAACCAAACTAAGTTAATAGCATCAATTTTAACTTTGTATTTGATTTCTTTTTGTGAAGCTTGGTAGTTAAATGAGTTTGAGATACCTTTTATAAAGGATGTTAAATCACCTTTTTGAGCCGAAATTGAAAAATAACCGGCATTAATTTTAGATAGGTTTAGTAATTGATCTACCAGTGATAATAACCTATTCGAATTTCGAAGAATAAGTTGTAAATCTGCTTTTTGTTCTTTTGATTGAGTATAAATAAGCTGTTTTTCTACAGGTCCTTTTATTAAAGTTAAAGGCGTTCGAAACTCATGTGATATATTACTAAAGAATTTAGATTTCATCTCATTAAGTCTTTGTAACTCACGTGTTATTTTTTGTTTATTCTGATATCGAAAATAAAAGAAAGCAGCTAATCCAGCAATGAATATGAGTATAATCATAAACTGATTACGTTGCATCTTTCTCGATTTCTCGGTTAGTTGATTCCTTGTGTTTAATAATTCTATTTGCTGGGTCTTTTTTTCTGATTGATATTGATATTCTAAGTCGTTTATGGTACGAAGTTTTTTTACATTATATAACGAATCGGTGTAAACCTGTGTGAGTACTAAAGCATCACAAGCTTTTTTAAAACGACCTGTTTTATAATAAACTTCGTAAAGAGATTGATTTGACAATATCATATTATCGATGGAATGAATTTTTTCAGATATCTGGCGTCCTTCGAGCAAGTTTTTCTCTGCTTCATCGTATTGTCCTAGTTTTGAGCAGACATTTCCATGTCTTATTAATATCGAACTTAAGTAGCGTTTATCATTT
>JADGEF010000060.1 GCA_016744515.1 Marinifilaceae bacterium
AATCCATGAAATTTGTGACTTCCATTTTTTCCCTAATCGGGATCAATAGATTCTCATCACATAATCATAGACTGACATACACAACTTGTATCGACTACCATCATTGCGAGGACGAAGTATGAGGACCTGGCAATCTCATAATAAATGAACCAAGCATAAAATCCATTCCTGTTCATTGATAAATTGTATCAGTCGCTATGGCTCCATCGCAAAGACAATTAGTCTCTATAAAAAAAGTAGGTTTACTTTGAGGCTCTCAATAATTAGGTACATTTAGTCATACCCTGACATTTCCAGCTTGCCTATAGTCAGAGCATGACTTATTACCTACCTAAGTTCTCAATTTTCTAACAGACAGCTAATTGGTTTAAAACGATTGGATAAGGACTTCACAATATGCGAAGCTCTTTGTTTTGAATAATACACAAGCTTAAAACTAACAGTCTGCAAACAAATAAACGTAAAAATTAAAAAGGAGAGGTACAATGTCGATACTGAAAAGAGAAATCAATAGAATGCCCATAGGCTCAACGGTATTGTTCAACTATGTTTTATCCTCTATTTGTCAGTATCCTTATCAGAAAAGATAATCGAGATAAACCTTCATTCTTTTCTTTGTTAATTTCGACAGACTAAAGGATAAAACACTTTTACGTTGTGATGCATTTAAAAACAAGGCCAATCAGATATTTTACAGATAATATTTGGATATTCATAAAAACTAATATATTTTGTATTCAAATATAATATGGATACGAAATGAATAAATATATAGCTAAGTTAAATTTTGATTTTCAAACAAATCATAAAATATTAAACCTGATTTCTCAAATTGACTTATACAAAGGCAAATGGAATAGTATTGAAAAACAGGAGAATATTTACCTAAAAGAGTTGCGTAAGATTGCAACAATTGAAAGCATTGGTTCTTCAACAAGAATAGAAGGTGCAACTCTTACAGACAAAGAAATAAAGAAACTTTTGGATGACATAAAGATAACTAAACTTAAAACAAGAGACGAACAAGAAGTTGTAGGTTATTATGACACATTAGAAATAATTTACGGAAACTATGATAACATAAGTTTGTCGGAAAATTACATCAAACAATTACATCAAAATTTATTACGACATAGCGATAAAGACACAAGACATCGTGGAGAATACAAATCTCTTTCAAACAAAGTAGTTGCCAATTATCCCGGTGGAATACAGAAAGTTATTTTTAATACAACAGAAGTTCATTTAGTTAATAGTGAAATGAACGATTTGATTAGTTGGACAAATAGTCAATTTGAAAATAAAGAAATTCATCCTTTAATTATTGTTGCAAATCTTGTTTATGAATTCTTATCAATTCACCCATTCCAAGATGGAAATGGAAGACTATCAAGATTATTAACCACCATGATTTTACTGCAAAAAGATTATTTATTTATTCAATATGTATCCTTTGAAAACTTGATAGAAAAAACAAAAAAAGAATACTATCAGGCATTAATGGAAGGTCAAAAAAATAGAAATAAAGAAAATGAAAACATATCCCAGTGGACATTGTATTTTTTAGATAAATTAAGTGTGCTAACACAAAGACTTGACGCAAAATATGATGTATTTAAATCAAAAGGTGGATATTTGAATGAAAGACAAAAGGAGATAAAAGAATATCTTAAAGAAAATCAACCTTTGAAAATATCTGATTTAGGGAAAATATTTAATAAAATTAATATCAATACGATTAAAAAGGATTTACAATATATGAAAAAAGAACAGGTAATAAATAGTATTGGAAAAGGAAAAGGAACCGTGTATGTAATTGATAATGAAAAATAACGCACCACAGCCTTAGGCTGCCGCTAGGTCAATTCACACATAAGCCAGAACCACTACCTGAGCATTTAACTGCCATTGCCGATGTAATGAAATCGGGCAAAGCCGATGTTGGTTTTGTTGTAGATCCTGACGTAGACCGTTTGGCTATGGTTTGTGAAGACGGTAGCATGTTTGGTGAAGAGTACACTTTGGTTGCCGTAGCTGATTACGTATTGGCAAACACACCTGGCAATACAGTATCAAATATGTCATCAACTCGTGCTTTGTCCGACGTAACAAATACTCACAATGGACAATACACCGCTTCTGCAGTAGGCGAAGTAAATGTTGTTACCGAAATGAAAGCCTCGAATGCCATAATTGGTGGCGAAGGTAACGGTGGTATCATCTACCCAGAATCACACTACGGTCGCGACGCTCTTGTTGGAATCGCTCTTTTCCTAACTCACCTAGCTAAAAAAGGCAAGAAAGTTTCTGAACTTCGTGCCGAGTACCCAAGCTATTTTATCTCGAAGAACAAGATTCAATTGACTCCCGAAATTGATGTCGATGCCATTTTAGTAGCGATGAAAGAGAAATATAAGAACGAGAAAATAAACGATATCGATGGCGTGAAGATTGATTTCGCTGAAGAGTGGGTACACCTTCGTAAATCGAATACCGAACCAATTATTCGTATCTATTCTGAAAGTAAGGACGAAACGAAAGCTGAAGCCTTAGCAGCAAAAATCATCTCAGAGATTAAAGAAGTGATTGCTTAGTTTAATATGAAAAAGTAAAAAAATGAATAAGTGAAAATGATTTTCAAATCTTCATCTTAAAATACATAAAGCTGTTGCAATTAAATTCGCAGCAGCTTTTTTTTTGATTTAGTAGACTTACTTTGAGAATCTCACTCTTTTTTTTGTGAGGCTCTCAATAGTTAGTTGAATTTAGTCAGAGCCTGACAAGTAGGCTTACTTTGAGGGTCTCACTCTTTTTTATTGAATCCGAAGGATTCACCTGTTTATAAAAATAATTTGAATAAAGGAATGCGATTCCTTTCAAGCCGTCAGGGCAAACGCACACTTTTTCAACAAAAACTCTTTGGGCAAAACCCTACGGGTCGGGCTATCCGCACTCGCTCTTTGTGAAAAAAAAACAAAGGAGCTCAAACAAATGCTCCTATCCCTTTCGCATAATATTAATCATTCTATGTACCTTTTTTTTTTTGGAAAAAACCTCTCAATAGAATGTTAATAGGCTTTTAATTTCAATTAAACTTAGAGATATAAATATCCCTAGCATTATTTTGTTCATTAATAAAAATCGTTATATTTGTTAAGCGCCTTACGAAAAACAACGATATATAAGTGATAACAAACAAAATACTAACCGCAATCATAAAACTCCCAATCAATATTCATATGGTTAAAGCTTCAAAAATTGGTTTTTTGATCAATAAGCATTTGGTTAAAGCTTGTAAAATTGATTTTTCACCCCATAAGCATATAGTTAAAACATAAATAAATGTTTTTTTTATCAATAAGCATATGGTTAAAACATGAAAAAATGATTTTTCACCCAATAAGCATTTAGTGAAAGCAAAAAATGAAATTTTAAAAACTCAATAAATACAAACCCTTAAAAACCCCAAGAAATGGCATTAATTAAGAAAATTAGAACAGTTAGTCGCAATGGTGACACAAGTACATTATTAGACCTTATTCTAAAGGCATTCGATAATAACGATTGGAGTGCAGACACCTACATTACACCTATAATTTTAAAAACAAGGGCCAATAACACGCAACTAATTGAAGCATTAAAACGCCTGAAAGCTTATTCTCAAATGGCAGAGAAAGACGATGAGCGCGACGTAGCAATTAGATCCCTGTTTAAATTGGTTGAAGGCTATGTTTATATTCCTATCGAAGAGATGAGAGAAGCTGCCACCTTTGTAAACACCAAACTAAAGAACTACAGCTTGGGTATACTAAACGAAGATTACGCCGAACAATCGGCAGATACCAAATCCCTACTCAACGATTTATCAAAGCCCGATGTTCTCCTTGCCATAGCAAAATTGCAGGGCGTAGCCCAAACAATTACAACTGTTGATACCGCTCAAAAAGATTTTGATAATTTGGCATTGCAGCAAGCCGAAGGCGAAAGTGTGAAAAAAGATTTGGCTTCGGCAAGCCAATTGAAAAAAGAGCTTATCGTCGATATTAACAACAACTTGGTGGGCTATATGAATACCATGGCTAAAGTAAACCCAGCCGTTTACGAAGCTACAGCCAAAACAATTGCTGAGTTAATCGATAACAATAACGAACTGGTAAAACGTCGCAAAAAATCAAACGAGCCAGTTAGCGAATAAGCTTAAGCTACTGGTTCAGGGCTTCACAATATGTGAAGCCCTTTTGTTTTGAATAAAATAAACCACGCGATAAGTGATATAACATCAGTATGATGTTAGAAATACGTTGTTGCATTAATATAAAACAAAGAACACATGAAGAAATTTATTTTTTATTTTTTATTTGTTACTATTCCTTTAGTTAGTTTCTCACAATCGGAACATAATTCAATTCTTGACAAAAAGAATGGTTTTAAAGATTTAAAAATTGGAGCTAATTATTCGAAATGGAGTAGTGACTTAAAATTTACGAATACTAACAATGGAATTAAATACTATGATTTCACTGGTAATTGTTGTAAAAAACTTTTCAGTTCTGATTTAGGAGAAGTACGTCTAGGTTTTGAAAATAATATTCTTGATGTTATTTTTTTGGTCACACTAACTAAAAAAGATTATTCTAAAGGCTGGGTGTCTTCTGAATACAAATACCTGAAAGGAAGTTTTGAAGAGGTTTTTGAAGAAAAAGTTTCTGACATTAGCTCTGATGATAATTCTGGAAACATAAATAGTGTTTGGCTTGGAAACAATATTCAATTAATACTGACTTTTGAATATATGGGCTTAAAAGACTTTGGTGGAAAATATATTAAAACTTCCAGATGCAACGTATTAATATCAAAACGACCAAATTTAAAAGCTGGGTTTTAAAATACTAATGCCAGTCGAGTAAACTAGGGGAATTTCACCCCTAACTTCTCATAGTACAGAATAAGTTCGTAAGCCCAATATATAATAACGTAAATGTATTCAGGTTGTTTCCTTAGCGGTTTGCAAGGACAACTCTTTAATCCCATCACTTCGGTAATGGAGACTAGGAAATGAGGCAAGATCGTTAGTTAAAATATTTACCTATATAAGAACTATGAAGCATACTTATTTACTTGTATTTCCAAGAAATATATTTTTTAAAACACAATCATTAATAACTATGGATAATATAATTAAATCATTTCATTTTGAAGCTGAAAACATAAAATTGACTTTAAATATCAAGAAAGAAATTTATCGAGATGGACTGAAAATGTTTATTGATGCTAATGTGACGACTAACAATATAAATGTGAAAAAGGTTGAATCTGTGAATGGTTCATCGAAGAATATAAGTTTGAACTACAAAAACAAACCTTTTTTTTGGATTAGTTCAAACGATTGGAAAGGATTACGATGGGATAAATACAGCAATGAAACAGGATATGAAATTTATTATAATGTAACCCAAATGAAGGAGCGGTACATAGTACAAAGAGAGTATATTCCGAAAATTGCCGAATATTTTTATAACAGCATTAAAATATTTAAAGAAACTAAAATGCTTTATGAAACCCGTTTAGAGGATATCATTTATGAAAACAATTAATTAACACTAAAAAAAATAAAGTATTTAATAACCAACATCTCTGTTCACGTTACAATTTATATATTCACTAATTAAATATTATGTCAATATGTCTTTTTACAAATATTGGAATCGACCTTAATATCAAATATTATAATAATAAAAGCAAGAAAAATGAAAAACATAGACCTGCCTGAAATAGTTATATTGAGACAAAACTATTTGGATAAAGGAAACACGTTATTGCAATCTAATAATTATCACGAGGCATTAAAACAGTTTGAAAAAGCGAAATCTTTAATTAAAGAAATTGATAAAGAAACTAGAAGTCAGGAGATCTTTAGTAATAAGATTGCAAATATGTTTGGTAATGCAAAAAAAATATTTATTAGTGGTGACAAAGAGCTGCATAGAATCAAAATTCTTGAAGGTATTTCATGGACAAAAGCTCGAATGGGAAACTACGTTGAATCCTTAAAAGATTGTAATGAATTAATTTCTTTTGCTATTATAGAAAAAGTACTTCTTCAAAAATTCTTTACTGTAAGGGCATGTTGTTATAATGAATTAGGAAATTCTATTTTAGCTGAAAGGAGTTTTGAAATAGCAAATATAAACCCACTATTAATAGATCAGATTATTGATGAAGAAGGTGATGAGTCTATTGGCTTGACTGCATTAGGCTATAATGCAATGGGTAATAGGTATTTTAAACATCAAAAATTTCAAGATGCCCTAGATAATTACAGTAACTCTATTAAAATAAATTCAAATTATGCCATGGCATATTATAATAAAGGAGTTGTTTTCTCAGAAATTAAAGATCATGTTTCTGCAATAGAAGCATATTCAAAATGTATTAGTATTGAATCAAATTATACTGATGCTTACCTAAATAGAGCAAATGAATATTGTTCCACTTATAATTTTAAATCTGCAATAGATGACTATAATGAATGTTTAAGAATTGATCCTAATAATAAACTTGCTAGTGAAAACAAAAATTATGCAAAATCAATGCTGTAAAGACAAAACGTGTTGTAACAGAATTATTAGAGTATAATAGCAGCTAATCGAGGCTCCGCTAGACTATTAGCCAATCGGAGAACATTTCGCCACAGAGTGGCAACTTAATTAAGCCCAATGGCAAGGCCTTGGATAATGAAAAACATGGAATACAATTGGCGCCCTGAAAGGGCAACTTAAAAAATGCGATACAAGTTATGGCATGATTTATACGAAGCTGCCCTTTCAGGGCGTACAACCTTATCGCATTCCACCCCTCCCCGAGGCGTTGCCATCGGGCTGAATTAAATTGGGCTTTCAGCCCGCAAAAGGGATAGGAGCGAGAGAGACGCAAAATCTTGCGTCTCTTTGTTTTTCACAAAGAGCGAGTGCGGATAGCCCGACCCGCAGGGTTTTGCCCAAAGAGTTGTTGTTGAAAAAAATAGTTTATCTATTATGTACGCCATATTCCTTCAAATTACAAACGTTTTAAACTCGGCGCAATACGACCTGTTTACCTGTCTATTTCAAGAGCTTAGGCTCTTTTTCTAAAAGAAATCAAAAAGCATTTTTTTTACTTAGATTTTTACTTACATTTGGCGAAAATGTAGGATAAATAAAATTCAATCACAGTACTTAGATGGATGTCATCGTTTAAGAGATTCTTAAATATCGAAATCGATCTAATTGCTTAAAAACAATAAACAAATGCCACAAATTTCGGATAAAGGACGCTTGATGCCAGAATCGCCAATTCGTAAATTGGTTCCTTATGCAGAAGCTGCAAGAGCTGCAGGTAAAACTGTATACCCATTAAATATTGGTCAGCCAGACATTAAAACCCCAGAGGTTGCAATGGAAGCGATTAGAAATTGTACCGCAAAAGTGATTGAGTATTCTCACTCAGCAGGAAATATTTCTTATCGCAAGAAATTGGCTAAGTACTATCAGAACATCGGAATTAATGTCGACGAAAACGAGATGTTAATTACAACTGGTGGGTCCGAAGCCATTACCTTCTCGTTAATGTCTTGTATGAATCCTGGTGATGAAGTTTTAATTCCAGAACCATTTTACGCAAATTACAATGGTTTTGCAGTAGCTGCAGGTGTTGTAGTTAAACCAATTACTTCGAGCATCGAGAATGATTTTGCCTTACCTTCGATCGAGGAGTTTGAAAAATTGATGACACCTAAAACTAAGGGTATCGTTATTTGTAACCCAAACAATCCTACAGGATATCTTTATTCGAAAGATGAATTAAATCAGTTGCGAGAATTGGTTCTTAAACATGATTTATATTTATTCTCTGATGAAGTTTACCGTGAATTCTGTTACGATGGCGAAGAGCATTTCTCAGCTATGAACCTTGAAGGTTTAGAGCAGAATGTAATTCTTATGGACTCAGTATCGAAACGTTACTCAGAGTGTGGTGTTCGTATCGGAGCATTAATTACTAAGAACAAAGACGTAATTACTACGGCTCTAAAATTTGCTCAAGCTCGTTTATGTCCTCCTGCTTTTGGTCAAATTGCTGCTGAAGCTTCACTTGATACACCAGCTGAATATTTCACTGAGGTTTATAACGAATATATCGATCGTCGTAACTTTACTGTTGAAGCCCTAAACAATATGGACGGGGTTTATTGCCCAACTCCAAAAGGAGCTTTCTACACAGTTGTAAAACTTCCAATTGATGATTCGGACAAGTTTGCTCAGTGGATTCTTGAAGACTTTGAATACAAAAACCAGACTGTTATGGTTGCTCCTGCTACAGGATTCTATGCAACTCCAGGTTTAGGTAAAAACGAAGTTCGTATTGCTTACGTTCTTAAAAAAGAAGAATTAGCTAAGGCAATGGAAACTTTAGCCGAAGCACTTAAAGTTTACCCAGGAAGAACAATCTAAAATAGATTTTAGATAATAGATCTGAGAACTGAGATATGGTATTACACATGTATTTGGTTCTACGCTTAAATATAATTTAAACAAAAGGCTGTTCAATTCGAACAGCCTTTTGTTTTTATAAAATTTTCAAACACTATTTAATTCAAGAGATATTTTTATTTTTGTAGGAACCAAAAGCCATAAGTTACTAACGCCTCAAAATTTTAAAAGTATGTATCAAAACCTATTTAACACGAAAAACTTATTACTCTTAGGCTTCTTGACTATTTTCCTTTCATCATGTGGAAACAAAATAACTACCAAAGATTACAAGATAATTGGTTACGTAGCTGGTTGGACAGGAATGCCAATGAGTCAGGTCGACATGAAAAAACTTACTCATATAAATTATGCTTTCGCTAATATTAAGGATGGGAAAGTCATTTTCGAGAAAGAAACAGATGCTCAATACATAAAGGAACTACGAACATATCGTGATCAACAAAATCCAGACCTAAAAATTTTAGTTTCGATTGGAGGTTGGGTTTGGTCAAATCATTTCTCTGATGTAGCTCTTACGGCTAAAAGTAGACAGGTATTTTGTGAGAGTGCTATCAGTTTCCTAGAGGAACATCAACTTGATGGTTTAGATCTTGATTGGGAATATCCAGGGCAACTAGGAGAAGATAATGTATTCCGTAAAGAAGATAAACAAAATTTCACTTTACTCCTTAAAGATTTGCGTGCAGCTTTAGACCAATTTGGAAAAAACAAACATTTTCTACTTACAATCGCAACTGGAGGAAGCAAGGCTTATATTGACAATACAGAATTGGGTGAAGCTCAAAAATATTTAGACTTTATAAATGTTATGACCTATGATTTACGTGGAGGATATGCTCACGAAACAGGTCATCATGCCAACATTACCCCTTCAAAACTGGATAAACAACTAGATTTGAATATTACAGGAGCCATTAATTATCACTTAAAAGCTGGTGTGCCAGCACACAAACTAGTCCTTGGTATCCCATTCTATGGTCGTATTTGGTATGGTTTAGAAACCAATGATCGCAACGGATTGCATGTTAAAACCAAAACTATTGGTACGATCATCTCCTATCGTGATATTCAAACAAATAAAACAAAGACTTCTGGTTTCCAACAATTTTGGGATAAAGAAGCACAAGTTCCATACCTATTTAGTGCCGATTCATTAGAGTTCATCTCTTACGAAACACCAAAATCTATCAAAATTAAAGTTGAATATCTGAAACAAAAAGGCTTAGGTGGCGCCATGTTTTGGGAATATAGCGACGATTATAATAATGAACTAATTGATGCACTTTCAGGCTCATTAATAAAGTAATTTCTTAAAGTTGACTATCCCCGAGGCAAGCCTCGAGGAATTCTATTGATTAAAATAAAACCGAATAATAACAATCAACAAAACTTTAACTGAGGTGTTTTTTACCTAGAAAAAACATTGTAAATCCTTACAATAAATCTTATCAGAAACGGTTCCAATATTTGGAGCCGTTTTTTATATTCCGATTTACAGAATTGTGTTAAATTATGTAAATAAATTTGGCTTATAAAACATTGTTACTACTTTTAAATGCTTAAGCACCTAAAAAAATAGTAACATGAGAAAAATGAAACATTGGTTTCTACCAGCCATTCTAATTTTGGGACTTGGAATGAACGCTTGCAGTAGCGATATTGAAGATGAGATAATCATACCAGACCCACCATCAACTAATTCCAGAGTAAATACGAATGTTAGTTTAAGTAGCAATGCTGCTCCAAGCTCATTCAGTACTAAAATACTTATTGAAGATTATACTGGAACTTGGTGTGGTTGGTGTCCTGGTCTTGCTCATAATTTAGAAAAAGTAATTAAGGCAGACGACAATATTATTGGCATTGGAATTCATGTAAGTGATGATATGGAATCCACCTATGCTGAAAGTTTAACTAAAACATTCAAAATCACGGATTACCCAACAGCCATTTTAAATCGTTCTGTTAGTTGGGAGCAAGCTTTTAGAGAGCTAGAGGATCCACTTTCCGAAACTGCAAATATTGGTCTTGCTATACAAACAACCATTGAAAATGAAATAGTAAAAGGCACGGTTCAAATTGGTTTTAATGCTGATATTTCTAAAAGCATCGATTATGTGATTTATCTTGTAGAAGATAAGGTTCAAAAGGATCAAGCAAATTATTATAACGAGCTGGAAGGATATGAAGATCATCCTCTTTATGGAATAGGAGATCCGATTAAGGACTTCAAACATGCTAATGTTTTAAGAAAAATAGCAACTGACATTTATGGTGATATAATTCCTGAAGATTACACTAAAAAAGGGAAAATATGCGAAGCTAAATTCGAAATGAATCTAGGCGATTATAATAAGGAGAACTGCTACATTCTTGCTTTTGTTGTTGAAAAAGGCGGAAAAAATATCCTTAATGCTCAAATTGTTAAAACTGGCTCGGATAAAGATTTTGATTAAAAATAATCATACGATAAAAAAGAGCTGTTTAATGTATAATTAAACAGCTCTTTTTTTATTCTATATAATTCATACTAGAAGCTTTTGCTCAGGCTAAAACTCAAACCACTAGCAGCGGGCACCATTCTGCAAACTCCACCCACGCACAACAAACCTTCTTTTTGTCTACCGTAACTCACCGAAAATCGAGTCGCATTTTTCACATAGCTTCCACCAAAATTAATGTAGTGTATATCTGTTTTACCAGAATTATACATGTCCAAAACAAAGAATGACCAACGACTACCAATACTGTATTCCAAACTACCAGCAATCCAATCTTTCATATCTTGTTTTGTGCTCAAATACTGAATTTCCGTACGAAGAGCTTTTCCTTTCTTGAATTTGTAGAGCATATCAGCAACAAAAACCTTAGCTTTTACCAAACCTTTGTTACCACCTTCAATTATTCCTTTATTGTATTCAAGATTCATAAAAGTGAAATAAGACTTAAAGCGTTTAGACCATTTCTTTTGAATTTCCACATTAAAATCGCGATACAACTTGGTTCCTTCAAAACCAAAGAACTTACTGTCTTTATAAAACACACCATCAGTTTCTGTTCCCTCTAACTTATTGTAATGAGAATAATTTAAAGAAATCTTTGTACCATACTTTCCACCAAAAGTTGTTTTCTTTTTGATTGTATAGACTAGATCTATCTGTCCTCCTATTTCACCCTTTGCCTGAGTTGAATAGGGATACAAATTGGCCAAGCTGTATTTATGCTGCCTTGTATTAGCAGGTAAATAATTAACAAATAATTCGTTACTAACAGCCTCTCGCTCCGATCTAAAAGTCATATTTTCCAGTCTTCTGAATGAAAAGTTAAGACCTAAGCCTTTTTGTGTGTAACTATAGTTCGCCAATAAAGCTTCCCCTTTAGGTATGATCTTAGATGTTGAAGAATTACCATCTTCACCCTTATTCACATACTCAATTTGCAATGCACTTTTACCAGCTATAAAATCTACTCTTCCTGACCATACATTCACACTTGATGGAAAATCCTCAAGTGGTCCAGTATAATCCTGATATCTATTAATATATCCACCCCCAAGAATCAAAACAGAATTCCCTTCAAGCTTTAATCCTTCTAGAACATTCATCTCTCCATCAATTCCTCTGATTTTGCCATCACCTGTATCAAAGTACTTCCGTTGCTTACCATATACCGCTTTCAAACTGATATAGCTGGTAGGACGAAATTTAATGTTAACTCCTTCGAGGGCATTATTTAAACCTAGTTGACGATCTTCCCAAGCTCTAAACAGCAATCCACTTCCAAACTGCTCATAAAAATTACCTACTGTAATTGCCAAATCTTTATCTTGATACGAAACGTATTTATGACCAATTCCCTCGTCGTCCAGATTAAAATCATATCCTAATAATGGTGGTAGATATGCTTCATACTGAATTCCAGCTTTAAACTTGCCATAAGTATAATCCAGTTTTAGATAATTATTTGATCCAAACTTGTCTTTAGGAGCCACTGCTCCAATTTTACTATCGTCTCTATATATTTGATTATTACTCTCAAAACTTCCTGATAATCTTCCACTTTCCTGAGCGAAAAGAGCACTACTAAAACAGCTTAGAATGATAATAAGGCAGGTGTATATTCTATTCATTGGGTTAGGTATTACAGTTTAATTTTTAGAAATTACTTTATCAGTTGACGCACTTGCTCAATAACCTCCTCCTCACTTCCAGGATTATAGGTTGTATGTTCCCATACTATTTCTCCTTTACCATTCAATACTATAGTGTGGGGAACATTAATAATATTTAGCGCTCTTTTAAGGTCTTGATTCGAATCTAGATAAACCTCGAACGGCCAATCATTCCCTAACACAATACTTTTTACGCGCGCACTAGCACGGGAATCATCAATCGATATTGCAATTATTTTTAATCCCGTTTCTTCAAACCAATCTTCATATTCATCGTTAAAAGCCGATAATTCACTTAAACAAGGTTTGCACCAAGTAGCCCAAAAGCTAATTACAATTGGTTTTCCATCATTATTAAATGTGGATGACATTATTTTTTCACCGCTTAAACTTCTTACAGTAACATCTGGCAATATCCTTTGTGCCTGAACTCCTGCAATGATAACACATCCAAGTATGAATGTCAATATAAGTTTCTTCATGTTAGGTATTTATAAATATTAAAAGTTCATTGTTTATTAAGGGCCTGAATATAATATTTTTCAACAAGAATAATAACTTATAGGTTAAATATCGCATTCAATATATTGTTAAAATTCAATAATTTAGATTAAACATATTGATTCCCACTAATAGAAAAAGCAACTCCAAATAATGAAGTTGCTCTAGTTTTTAAATCAATTATTAAAGACTGGCTATATCAGATCGCAAGCATCAGCTGGCATCCAGAGCTTATCTTCCCCATCCCATTTTACATTACATCCAATAGGATTAGTTACTGGAACAGAAATTGGCTTCCCCGCCAAATACTCATCAATGGCTCTTTCTAAATCTCGAACCTCAATTTTAGACGAATCTTTGGGGTTATCAACTGCTCTACCTGTATAAATCAACTTTCGTTCTTCATCAAAAAGGTAAAAATGAGGTGTTTTTAAAGCGCCATATGCTTTTGCCACATCCTGTGTTTCATCGTGCAAATACACCCAAGGAAAATCATACTCTTCCATACGATCGATCATATGATTATAATCGTCCTCAACGTAGGTATTGGCTGAATTGGAGTTAATAGCAACAAATTCAACACCATTCGGAATATATTTATCAGCAATAGCACGAGTATCTTCATCAGAACCTATAACGTAAGGACAATGATTACAGGTGAAAAATACAATAAGCAGTTTAGATGATTTAAAATCGGAAAGTTTATATGAAATACCATCTGTTGCTGGTAATTTAAAATTAGGTGCTTTGTCTGATAATTGTAAGGTAAATGCCATTTTCAAGAATTTTATAATGAATAAAATTCAAGTTAAAGATTATTTTTAACTATTCTAAATAAAACACTCTCAAAATCAGGACAAACTCAACTTTTTTCATCAATAACAATTCTTTGGGCAAATCCCTGCGGGTCGGGCTATACGCACTCGCTCTTTGTCCAGAAAAAAAAAAGACAAAGAGACGCAAGATTTTGCGTCTCTCTCGCTACTATCCCTTTTGCAAAACACCACCATTAATAATAGTGTGCATTTGCCCTGCTCTCAAAATCAATTCAATTAACTTCTTAATAAATAAGATATTTCGCTCTAGTTAACTTGAACGCATCAAGCTTAGCTTGCCACGATTCTCTTATCTCACTTTCTGACTTACCTTGAATAATTTGTTGTCTCAAGCGTTTTGTTCCAGCCAACTTTTCGAAAAACGAATTAAAAAATTGCGTCTTTTCATTCAATGTAGAATAGGCTTTAAGTAAAAAAGATAAGTCTAACTGCTTTTTCTCTCTTAAGCTTTCAATATCTATTAATCGTAAATCTTCACCACCACAAACTTGTCCTTTAAACTTTGGATTCCTACTAGCTCCCGAAATACTTCTCGGCTTATACTCAAACTCAGCTCTACTCAATAAAGGATGTCCATAAGTTTGAAAAGGGAAATCTGTTCCTCTCCCTGCACTTACCACTGTTCCCTCAAAAAAACAAAGTGACGGATAAAGTTGTATTGATCGATAGTTCGGCAAATTTGGCGATGGCTTCACAGGTAACTTGTAAACTGACGTTCGCATCCAATTATCGCAAGGAATTACCGTCAAATCACAATAAATCCCATTTCCCAACCACTTTTCACCATTTATCATTTTAGCATATTCACCAATCGTCATACCATAAACAATAGGTACGGGGTGCAAACCAACAAACGATTTACAGTCATCTTCCAAAACAGGTCCATCAATATAATGAGCATTCGGGTTAGGCCTATCTAAAACCAATAAAGGAATATTATTTTCAGCACAAGCCTCCATCATATAATGCAAGGTAGACAAATAGGTATAAAATCTAACACCCACGTCTTGCAAATCAAAAACGACCAAATTGATTCCTTTCATGTCTTCAGGATAAGGCTTTTTGTGTTTTCCATATAAGGATACAATAGGTAGATTTGTTTTAGAATCGATACCATCCTTTACTTTTTCACCCGCATCGGCATTACCTCTAAATCCATGCTCGGGACTAAATATTTTAACAAGATTGATGTTTTTTGAAAAAAGAAAATCTACCAAATGCTGATCTCCAACAAGTGATGCTTGATTCGCTACAAGAGCAATCTTTTTATCCTTTAAGAGAGACTTATATGCTGAAAATCGTTCGGCAGCTGGAACAATTTGGTTTGACTTATTCTGAGAACAAGCCGTTTGAAAAATCAAAAAACACAAAATAAATGTAAAGAGATAGGTATTGTTTCGTAGCATTCTTATAATTTTAAATTTACTAAGTGTGAAATTACTATTTTTGTATCTAACACCTATAAACAAACGAATTATTATTAACACACAACTGTAGTTGATTTAAGGTAAACTCTGGTAAAAACTATCGATTTGAATTTAGAACTCTTCATTGCCAAGAAAATTACTTACAAGAATAAATCTGATAAGCAGATTTCACGTCCTATTATTAATATAGCAACTCTAGGTATTGCCCTTGGATTATCAGTCATGATACTTGCAATTGCAATTATTACGGGGTTTAAAGCTGGTATAACTGAGAAACTGACAGGTTTTGGTTCTCATATTCAAATCAGCAATTACGATAATAATAATTCATTTGAGACTTATCCAATAGATCAAAACTTGATTCCGATCGAACGTTTATCTCAAATTGAAGGCGTCAAGCATATTCAAGCCTATGCTACCAAACCAGGAATTATAAAAACAAAAGATGAAATTCAAGGCGTTGTTCTTAATGGAGCTTCTCTAAATCAGGATTGGTCATTCTTCAAGAATAAGTTAGTTGAAGGTGAGATAATAAATATGATCCCCTCGAAAAAGAGTAATCAAGTTCTCATCTCCGAAAAATTAGCAAAACTCCTACATCTAAATGTAGGTGAAAAACTAATCATGTACTTCGTACAAGACCCTATTCGCCAACGAGCGTTTACCATTTCTGGGATTTATAATTCTGGGATGGACGAATTCGATAAGCTTTTCGTTATTTGCGATATGCGCCATATTCAGAAACTGAATAATTGGGAAGCCAATCAAGTAAGCGGTATAGAAATAACCATTGATGATTTTAAAAAACTAGACGAAACTAAAGAAATCATTCGCGATAATATAACCGGAATATTCTCTAATGATGGTTCTACTTTTAAAGTTAGAACTATCAAACAAAAATACCCTCAAATATTCAATTGGCTCGAAATGCTTGATATTAATGTGTGGATCATTCTAGGTCTAATGATTCTAGTTGCAGGTTTTAATATGGTTTCTGGACTTTTGATTATTATTCTTGAAAAAACCAATATGATTGGTATTCTTAAGGCTCTAGGTACTGATAACTGGTCGGTTCGAAAGATATTTCTATATCAATCTGCGATGATTATTGGTAAAGGAATGCTTCTAGGAAACCTTATTGGAATTGGCATTTGTTTAATACAATATCATTTTCAACTTATAAGTCTCGATCCCGTTAATTATTATTTGGATACCGTACCTATCAACCTTAATTGGTTTCACCTTTTATTATTAAATATCGGAACTCTTATTGCTACAGTAAGTATGCTACTTATACCATCTTATTGGATAACTAGAATTACACCTAGCAAAGCTATAAAATTTGACTAGGCTAACATCCAATTATTAAGGTCATTGACTGAATTTAGGGCAAAACCCATTTAAATTAATTCGCTTACAAAGAATTTCGAAACAAGGATTTCCTTATATTTAATGGTAGTTTAAAATACCATCAACATGATACATCCTAATTCCATTAGTAATATAGATCAGTTTATTGAAGATTTCACTAAAGAGTTTGTAAAAGGCCTACCAGGTACCGAAGCTCAACAAAAAATGTCTCCTTCAATCCGTAATCACTCCAATAATAAAAATGATCCTAGTCTGGCTAGAGATAGCAGTGTGTTAATTCTTTTTTATCAAAAAGAAAACCAACTCTATTTTCCTCTGATAAAGAGAAGCAGTGGAGATCATAAACATAGTGGACAAATAAGTCTACCGGGAGGAAAATTTGAGTTAAGCGATAAAAACCTAGTCGATACAGCTATAAGAGAAACTGAAGAAGAGCTTGGACTAATTGGAGATAAAATACATATTATAGGACCAATCACTGGCTTATATATACCAATCAGTAATTTCCAAGTTCAACCTATAGTAGCCTATTACGAAGGCTCACCACAATTTAAAGCAGATTCTTTTGAGGTCAATCAAATAATTGAAACCAATATTCAAGAACTATTTAAAGTTGATAACAAACACGAAGAGATTATCCATAAAAATGGATTCGAAATAAAAGCGCCTTATTACGATGTAAAAGGACATAAGCTTTGGGGAGCAACAGCTATGATTGTCTCAGAACTAGAAGAATTACTCAAGAGAGCTAGTCTCATCTAGTAAAACCGTATTCTTATAATGATCGTAAATCGATAAAATTTTCCTCACATAATTGTAAGGTTCTTTTCCTCTACAATAACCATATTTCACAACTGGATCTTTATAGAATTCCGGTTTTGATTTATTTAAGAGATAGTAGTCCACGCTACCCTTCCATAAATCCGGATTCTGACCATTCTTTTTTGCTAATCGTCTTGCATCAAGAACATGCCCCAAACCAACATTATACGAAGCCAGTAAGAAATTCAACTTATCCGGTTTATCAATAAGAATCTTGTCCAACCTACGATCTAAATACTTTAAGTGTTTCACACCTGCTCTTACATTTTCTTCAGCACTAGAATCTTCATCAACATCGTAACGAAACGCTGTTTCAGGCATCAATTGCATTAATCCAAAAGCACCAACCCACGATTTGGCTTTAGGATCAAAATGCGATTCTTGAGAGATAAGAGCTGATAGTAATCGCCAATCCCAGTCAATTATCTTCGAATTTTTCTTAATCAATTCATCATACTTAGATATCTTACCACTCTTAAGTGTAAAATATTCACTATTATGACGTCTGACTATTCTTGAACTCAAAAAATATTTTCGATAAATCTGATTATATCGAGCCGTCTTTTTAAAACCTTGTAGCCATACATTAACTGCTTCAGTCAATTCATCACTACCTTTTCTAAGAGCCCACGCCATATCCTGAGGAAAACTAATTTCTGTAGCTATATCAATATTGGTATAGTAGTTTTTATTAACGATTGCGACATTTTGATCTGCAATAGTATAATCAATCTCACCTTTTGAAACTTGTCCAATTAATTCTTCAACTTCTATATGGTCAAGTTTTTCAATTTCGATAGAACGACCAATTTCCTTAGATAGATTCTCTAACCTTTCGACATAAGCAGAAGCCTGCTGAACGTGTATTAGTTTATCTCCTAACTCCAACTGATTCCTTATTATTGGTACAGTATCATTTTTTGAGGCTTTACGCTGAATCAAAACTTGCTTGGACTGACTATGAGGCAATGTGAAATTGAATCGTTCTTGTCTATCCTGAGTAATAGCAAGGTTCATTCCAATAAGATCTATATCACCATTCTCTAAATTCGTAAAAGCCGATTGCAAATCATTTTCCACATACAGTTCTAATTTCACATCAAGTTCTTCGGCAAGGGCATTCAATAATTCATATTGAAATCCCATAGCTCGCCCCTTATATATAAAATAATTAGTAGAGTTATAATCAGTACTCACTCTCAGTTTTCCGCGCAGCTTGATATGCTTTAATCCAAGCACAGTCTTATCTGGCTGACGTAACCGAATCGTTTGACGATTTTGATTACACGTCTGCAGGAAGATCATGAGTATCAGAGGAATGACTAATTTTATATATTTAAATTTAAACATATGAGTATTCTTACCGTTATTCAATTTATGAAAAAACGGGTACTTAACCGAAAAACAAGCTGTTCATTGGTCAAATTAACTAGTAATCTTTAATCGTAAAATGTCCATCGCAATCCATATTTGAGCATACCTGGATTGATTGGATAATGAAGAGAGCTAAAGTAGTTTTGACTACCCATCTTAGCATTTAAGTGCTCGTACATAACAAAAATACGAGTACGTTTAATTCTAAAATTGAAATACAAGTCAACCTTTGGATAATCACCTAACTCTTGCTCTTTCTGCAAGAAGAATTGTCCGGTTGATGGCGAGTAATTCGGAGCGTAATATGAAGTATTGTAATAAACAGAGAAACCTGCTTGTATGTCTAATGCACCATTAAAAAATGAGTTTGAATAATAGTTATTACTATAAATTGAAAGATCAGGTAATGGCAAAATATTATTGTCAGAACTTTTCTGCCCAACAATCTTCTGACTTAAGGTAAAGTTACCTAATCTAAAATCCTTCTCAATATAGGCTGTTGCAACCTGTATCGACTTGCTTGTTTGAGAAACTATAGTATCGTATCCAAAATAAGTATAGTTTCCTAGATTATTAATCTGTCCACCTATCTTAAATGCGTATTTCTTATTTTCATATTCTAAGCCTAAAGATAATTCCTTACTCTTATCAAGATTAAGCTTCCACTGTTGATGATTTCCATAAAATTCAGTCAATAAGAAATCGGGCGTATTAGATTTAATCTGAGACGTAATTTTAAGATTCTGTCGATTTATGGAGTCACCAAACTGATAAACTAGATTCCCATCAAGTAGGTAATCGCTTTGATTATAACCTTCAAACACATATTCCCCTGAAAATTTCCAGTTCCAGTTCTTTCCTGACCTACGGAATATACTAGTCATTAATCGAGTATTGTGAACGTTCTTATCTTTTTGAGAAAAAAAATTATCTCCAACTAACCTTCTTAAGTTGTAAACAGAAAAATCGTTCAACAAACCTATACGAGCACCAAAACTTAATTTTTTATTTTGATTTTCGTTGAATACAATATGAAAACCATTACTAAGCTTCTTTAATGTCGTTTCATCAGCACTCTTATCGTTATTCAAGTAAGTATTTTTGAAAAAATCATTATCAACAGCAGCCTCCTTAAACTCTCTACCGTTAGACTCATAATTGAAATCATAAACTACCTTTACAGGGTAAATTTGGCTTGTATCACCATCAATAATCATATCTTTTCCATTCCCAATATTGTAGTATTGATTAGCAACAAAGTTGAAGTTTGATAACTTATTCTTAGTTTCAGATAACCTTACCTGTACATTTTCAGGATCAATGAAAGTATCACGAATCTGCGTGTCATCATTTACTCCTCCATTTTCATTTACCAGAACTCTATTCTGGCTCAATACAAAATGAGCACCGTAGCGGCCCTTTTCATAATTTGAAAATAAATTGAAGTCATACAATTTTGTTTTCTGATTTTGATATTGCCCTTCACTAGAGATTAAATTGAAGTTAATACCAACATTCCAAAATTGATTAACATTTTGAGTATGTAAGATACGAAGATTAGTTTCTGCACGGTCTTTAGCCCCAGCAGTTGTGTAATAGAAACTAGTAAAAGGGGTTGTTGTATTAAAATACAAAACTTCCTTTGGCATATTCATATAAGCTTCAAGGGTATTAAAGAATATGAAAGGTTCGTTACGAACACGATCTTTGAAAATTGAACTCTGATAGGGTGAGCCCAAATTTCCTAGATATGAATTACCAATACTTCTCTGAAAAATCGGATTGGAGTTATGAATATTAACCAATAAGGTATCCACATGCAAAATAGATTTACGAGTACCATAATCTGATAAACGCCAAGTTTTAATGTGAGATTTAACACTATTATAACCAAGGCTATCCATTTCACTTTTCTCTCCACCACGCTTCAAATCAGGTCTTCCAGGACCACCTTGTCTAGCGTCTCTTGGAATTTTTTGAGCAGCCGAAGACAAGCTTAAGCATAGCGTAAATATTATTAATATGAAAGTTTGTTTCATAGCCTGCAAATATAAGTAAACTGTCAATAAGAAAATTATTTTTCAACTATTTATCGGTTAAAAAACATTAATACTTGACGAAATAATACAATAAGGTGATAAGTAAAAAGAACTTATACTGATTGATTCCCAGAACGATAGAGCATAATGTAAATTAACCATATTTTCACAAAATACAATTATAAATAACACATAAATTACTATGTCCCAAAGTGTAATTTTAAATACGTCTCCAAAAATTTAGGCATAAAAAAAGCGTCTTACTCCTTGTGGAATAAGACGCTTTAAAAGTTGGCATCGACCTACTCTCCCACCTTTCGGCAGTACCATCGGCGCTAATGGGCTTAACTTCTCTGTTCGGGATGGGAAGAGGTGGAACCCCATTGCTATAGATACCTGAAATCTTCAGTTATCTGCATATTGGTGTGTTAGCACTAGCTGTCAACAAATATCATAGACATATCGAAAACAAAAAGTAGTTATAATTCAGTTTGGAATCCAACCATGGATATCAGCATTCATAAGCTTATGGGTAATTAGTACCACTCGACTTTGACATCACTGCCTTTACATCTGTGGCCTATCAACGTTGTCGTCTCCAACGACCCTTTAAAGAAATCTCATCTTGAGGTAGGCTTCGTGCTTAGATGCTTTCAGCACTTATCCCTGCCCAACGTAGCTACTCTGCAATGCAGCTGGCGCCACAACAGATACACTAGAGGTTAGTCCAACCCGGTCCTCTCGTACTAGAGTCAGATCCTCTCAAATTTCTAACGCCCACAACAGATAGGGACCGAACTGTCTCACGACGTTCTGAACCCAGCTCGCGTGCCACTTTAATGGGCGAACAGCCCAACCCTTGGGACCTTCTCCAGCCCCAGGATGTGACGAGCCGACATCGAGGTGCCAAACCGCTCCGTCGATATGAGCTCTTGGGAGCGATCAGCCTGTTATCCCCGGCGTACCTTTTATCCTTTGAGCGATGGCCCTTCCATACGGAACCACCGGATCACTATGCTCTACTTTCGTACCTGATCGACTTGTCGGTCTCACAGTCAAGCACCCTTGTGCCATTGCACTCTTCACACGATTACCAAACGTATTGAGGGTACCTTTAGAAGCCTCCGTTACTCTTTTGGAGGCGACCACCCCAGTCAAACTACCCACCACACACTGTCCGTCGTCAGACGTTAGACTCCAGATAAGCAAAGGGACGTATTTCAAGGTTGACTCCACAACCCCTAGCGAGGCCGCTTCGTAGTCTCCGTCCTATCCTACACATTACTTACCCAAAATCAATGTGAAGCTGCAGTAAAGGTTCACGGGGTCTTTCCGTCCCGTTGCGGGTAATCGGCATCTTCACCGATACTACAATTTCACCGAGCTCATGGCTGAGACAGTGCCCAGATCGTTACACCATTCGTGCAGGTCGGAACTTACCCGACAAGGAATTTCGCTACCTTAGGACCGTTATAGTTACGGCCGCCGTTTACCGGGGCTTCATTTCAATGCGTCTCCGAAGATAACATCTCCACTTAACCTTCCGGCACCGGGCAGGTGTCAGGCCTTATACTTCAACTTTCGTTTTTGCAAAGCCATGTGTTTTTGATAAACAGTCGCCTGGGCCATTTCACTGCGGCTGACATTGCTGTCAGCACTCCTTCTCCCGAAGTTACGGAGTTATTTTGCCGAGTTCCTTAGCCATGAATCACTCGAGCGCCTTAGTATTCTCTACTTGACTACCTGTGTCGGTTTGAGGTACGGGCCACTACAACCTGATGCTTAGAGGTTTTTCTTGGAAGTCAAATTACATGCACTATCCACGCTGCCGAAGCATTGCGGTACTATCAGATTTCAGCTCAACTGGCGGATTTACCTACCAATCTCAACACGTACATCCTTCAACGAACTATTCCGTCAGTTCGCGGCATTATCATCTCTTCGTCACCCCATCGCAGTTATAGCGGGTACCGGAATATTAACCGGTTGTCCATCGATATCCCCTTTCGGGTTAACCTTAGGTCCCGACTTACCCTGATCCGATTAGCGTTGATCAGGAAACCTTAGTCTATTGGCGTGCGGGTT
>JADGEF010000061.1 GCA_016744515.1 Marinifilaceae bacterium
AACTATTTCCGCCTCAGGCGGATACGAGGTCAATAATATTTTAAAACTGAATGTAGAATTTAGAGTACAAAAAAAGCTCCTAACTTTCGTTAAGAGCTTTTCTCGAGTAGCGGGGACCAGACTCGAACTTGTCCGCCTAAGGCGGA
The DNA here is from genome assembly GCA_016744515.1 of Marinifilaceae bacterium. Taxonomy (GTDB): domain Bacteria; phylum Bacteroidota; class Bacteroidia; order Bacteroidales; family Marinifilaceae; genus Ancylomarina. The sequence goes on from JADGEF010000061.1 coordinate 147, forward strand.
TACGAGCCTGCTTAATATCTTGTAATGATTTCATTTCGGATCCATTCCCTTCCTTTCCCACCTTTGAGCTGTTTTTCTCTGTCAAGGGCTTCTCTTTTGGAGCCAAATTCTTCTGTGTGAAGAATTACCCATGGTCGGAACTTAATTGTCCAGCCTTTAGTGCCAAGTTCATTATGAGATTTAAATCGCGCTTCAAGATTAGAAGTACATCCAATGTAAATTTTGTCAAATTTCGTTGAGTATAAAATGTAGACAGTATGCATAAAATGAAAGATACTAAAAAAAGCTTCTATCTGTAGTTTAGAATCTTCTGGTAGTAGTGGCGACCAGACTCGAACTGTGTCCGCCTAAGGCGGATATGAGTCCAATAAAATTTTAATTGAAATTTATTTATAGAATTTAGGGCACAAAAAAAGCTCCTAACTTTCGTTAAGAGCTTCTCTCGAGTAGCGGGGACCAGACTCGAACTTGTCCGCCTAAGGCGGATACGAGCCTGCTTAATATCTTGTAATGATTTCATTTCGGATCCATTCCCTTCCTTTCCCACCTTTGAGCTGTTTTTCTCTGTCAAGGGCTTCTCTTTTGGAGCCAAATTCTTCTGTGTGAAGAATTACCCATGGTCGGAACTTAATTGTCCAGCCTTTAGTGCCAAGTTCATTATGAGATTTAAATCGCGCTTCAAGATTAGAAGTACATCCAATGTAAATTTTGTCAAATTTCGTTGAGTATAAAATGTAGACAGTATGCATAAAATGAAAGATACTAAAAAAAGCTTCTATCTGTAGTTTAGAATCTTCTGGTAGTAGTGGCGACCAGACTCGAACTGTGTCCGCCTAAGGCGGATATGAGTCCAATAAAATTTTAATTGAAATTTATTTATAGAATTTAGGGCACAAAAAAAGCTCCTAACTTTCGTTAAGAGCTTCTCTCGAGTAGCGGGGACCAGACTCGAACTGATGACCTTTGGGTTATGAGCCCAACGAGCTACCAACTGCTCCACCCCGCAATATATTTTTAATAAGGTAATTTCGACGAAAACGAATCCTCGAAAGAATTCTATAAGTAGCGGGGACCAGACTCGAACTGATGACCTTTGGGTTATGAGCCCAACGAGCTACCAACTGCTCCACCCCGCAATGTATTTTCAGTATGTTTTCGTCGATAAATGAAATTCCGTTGAATTTCTAAGTAGCGGGGACCAGACTCGAACTGATGACCTTTGGGTTATGAGCCCAACGAGCTACCAACTGCTCCACCCCGCAATATATCTTTAGATTGGTATCTTTCTTTATTTGCGATTGCAAAGATACGCCCTTTTTAAATTAAAGCAAGGCAATTCATGCTTTTTTTAAGAATGTGGGTAATCTATATTCGCTGTGTTAGGCTTGAATGGGATATTGATTCGTTAAAATAAAATTTCATCACACAATGAATCATTGTGTTGAGGTTCCTGTGCTTTGGGGATTATTGACTTGGCAAGAGATATTTATTTCTTGAAAATATTTTTAGAAATAAGCTCTTAATTCAACGCTTCCTACATGAATTGCAGGATTTGCTTCAGCTTGTCGTCCTCTGTAGTTGATATTCATTTGGAATGTTTTTGATAGCTGTTGCTGATAGTTTAGTTGCCATGTCATATTGTTTCCAGGTAAGAAACCTTCGAGCATTTCATATGCAATAGAACTGTTATTATCACTATTATAGCTTAGGTTTAGATAATGAATACTAGCAATTAGGTTTTTCTTTTTTCCTGGAGAAAACTGAGCTTCCAATCCTAAGTCATGAGATTCTATTTTCTCAATATTTAGCTTGTTTTCTTTAGTTTTAAATAGGTATTCGAACTCTAATTGAAAGTTTTGCCCGAATTGATATTTGATTTTCATCTCATTTTTAATGTAATCCAATTCATAGTCTTTATTTGAGTAAACCTCACTGCTGCGAGTTTTAACACCTTTGTCAACACGATTATGAACTTGCCAATCTTGCTTTCTCCAAATCAAACGTAAGCCATTTTGCTTTAATACGCTTCTTTCAAAACCATTATTCAAAAGGAGTTTGCTTTCATTATTTTGGTAGATATAGTCGTAAGTCGTGTGTGATTTCTTTGGGTGATAAGAAAGCGTATTTTGTAGAGATGAGCTTAGGTTAATAATATTCGGATTGCTTTGTGTTGAAGAGAATGGATTGCCATACAGTTCGAAATCATTATTGATGCTCTTCTTGGCAATTTTGTATGAAAAGCGATTACCAAATGTAGAGGCGAATTTTGCAAGCTTAGAATTTGCCTTTAGACGGTTCAGTTGAATATTGAAGCTTTGGCGGTATTCACTTGTATAAACTTTTCTGTAGTTGGTTGTGATATTAGAAATGCGAATGTAATTGGCTTCATCCTTAAAGCTTGAAATTTCGAATTCATTGATTTCTTTGATCTCATTATTATTGTAATCGGTCCATTTATACACACCTTGTCCAGCATTAACTTCAATATATGAGTAGATGCGATCAGCTTCTAGTCCAGACCCTAATTCGTAATAGGTTGATGTTCTAATTATTCCTTTTAAGATTTGGGCACGATGTTCTAGTTTCCCAAGGAAGTTTTCTTCTGGCTTTTCATTACTGATATCCTGATTAAGAATTCTTAACTTTCTATAATTACTACTGAGTTTTAATTGGTTCTTCTTGTTCTTTTTTAGCCAGAGAATAAAACCAATATCTTCAGATTCGCTTTGAGAACTCATCTTGTTCTCCCATGGCAATAAATCTTTTCGATACTGATAAAATGTTTCGAATTGATTCAGGTTTTTATCATTACTCTTTAAGTAGACTTTATAGGTTCTATTTGCAAAACTATTAGTCAATAAATTGCGATTACTTTTCTCTTTCCACTGGTTGTTTTCACTATGATGTTCCAAGCCCAAATTTAATGCTTTCAGTTTATAAATGGCAGCAATATTATTTCTGAAAAATCTTGTTTCTATGTTGTTTTGATTGCTTGTCAGAAAGTTTGCATTCAAGTTCAATTCAAAATGGGTTTTATGATATTTGATAAAGCCATTCTGTCTAAGTCCCTTAAATTGAGTTGTCTTATTTAGGGCTGAAATCTTGTAGGCAAACTCACTGGATCTACCTTTGTATGAGTTTTTAAGCTCAATGAAATGTTCATTGCTTTTTTCTGCCTGTTTCTGAATGTTCCAATCTCGGTTGAATTCTGGAGATTTAAATTTTTCCACTTCTTCGAAATTTTCACTTAAATAATTATAAACGATTGAAGTGTTTAATTGCTGTATTGTATCCTTTAAAAAGGTTTTGCGATTGGTTTCAAACATAAAGGCAAGAGCCTTGTTGTTTTTATCATCTAGTGATGAAAAAGTGTTGATGTCTTTATTGCTTAAGGCAATCTCAAATTGACTATTTGTACGTTCTGAATGTTTGAGGTTACCACCAAGACTTATCATTTGATGTTTCTCAGGAGCTATCATTTGTGAGTTAAGCGAAAAATCACCTTGAGGAATAGAGTTGATTGGAGCAATCCACTCATAAACTCGCCCATTTGCTGAGGATTCAATTTGTTTGTAGTTACCTTTTTTATCGCCAACGTAAGAAAAACGGATCTTGTAAATAGCTTCACTTGCTTCTGTTGAGTGAGCATAAGTTTCATAATTTATTCCTCCTATTTGTTGAATTGCCTTTTTGTATAAAACGAGATCGTTTGTGTATTCTACAATTTGAATTTGTTGTGAAATAGCTGCTTGTAGATTGTCACCCGATTGGCTTAGAAGAAGCTTTTGTTCGTCGCTCAAATTTTGACTTACAGTACTGTTTTTATTATCCTGCTCATTGTAAAAGCTGAATTGAAAGCTGGCATTCTCACTTTGTATCTCGGTACTATTATAAATCAGGTATCTAGAATAATTCTCCTCAGAATATTCAAACTCAGCAATAATTCTTGAGTTCCTATTTATCGGCTGGCTTGTGTTGAAACTTAATTCGGCTGTGTTGTAATTAATCGTATAGTCTTTGTTTTCACCACGCGAAAGAAGCTGTCCATCCTTATAGATCTTTTCTGAACCAGCAAGTACGATGATATAAGTTTCATTATTTGCTCCAAAGAGTCTGTATGGACCTTGATTGCCTTCTTGTCCTTGAATATTCATTCTATTGAATTTACCCTTAGCAATAGAAGCACTTATCTGTGTTGAGGCCTTCGTTTTTTTTCCTTCTGAAACAAAACCGCTGTATTGTCCTCCTTGGACTTTTTTTTTGAATTTTAGGAAGTGCGAATTTTGCGAATTTTTAACTTGATAATCGCCAAGGGTGAGCTCATGTTTCTCGTTAAAAAGCTTAATAAAGATGCGATCAAAATCTTGAATTTGTTGCGTATTTCCATCTGGCTGTATGGGGATGTTGTCATCGGTTATTGAGGCGAGTATGTTGACATTCTCACTAAGTTTGCCAGATAGCTGAAGGTTGAGATTCGAATTACTAACCACGTCCTGATTATTTCCCATTGATAAACCACGGGTGTAACTTCCTTGCTTATTGAGCTGAGAATTAAAATTATTGCCCAATGTACGCTCATCTTGTTTTATAGAATATCGCTTGCTTCTTAGAACATCGGGCTGATTGATTTCATTTAAATGATGTTTGTAGAATGTTCGATTTATCTGATAATTATATACGCGGTAAGTTATGGTGGCTAGTTCACCTTTTGCTTTTAATTTACCTTTGGGGTAGAAAATACCTTTTGCAAGATTTAACTCATAAAATGAATTGTCAAGTAGTTCGTCATCTACCCATAGTTTAACAGTGCCAGGTAAAATCAACAGAGAATCAAGGTGAATACTATCTTTCTTAATATCAATTTCTTTAATTCTGATATTGCTAGAGGTTTGAGCATAGCTAGCTGTGCTCAAAAATAGAAAGATGCAAATAGTCAGAAATCGTTTCAAGTTGGTGTTATAGGGATTTGATACTTTCCTTTAATTCATCGACTAATTTGGGCATAATTTTTTTAGAGTTGATAGATGGATGTTAAAAATGTTTAGTTTTGTAGAGTTAAATACATATTTGATTCAAACAACACAGTCAAGTTCTAAATTGCTTAACAAATGATCCTGTTCTATAATCTATCTATCTTTTTCTACTCATTATTGGTTCGATTTGCCTCTTTGTTTAATCCGAAAGCAAAACAATGGGTTCAGGGGCGTAAGGATATTCTAAAAAAGATTGCTGAGGCAGTAGAGGGAGAAACTAATCTAGTTTGGTTTCATTCAGCTTCACTGGGAGAATTTGAACAAGGTCGTCCGGTGATTGAGGCATTCAAAGTTAAGTATCGCGATTATAAAATTGTATTAACGTTCTTTTCGCCATCAGGTTATGAGATTCGTAAAAACTATGAAGGTGTAGATTATGTTTTTTATTTGCCAGCAGACACGAAGCGAAACGCAAAAGAGTTTATTCGATTGATTGATCCAAAGATGGTCTTCTTTATTAAATATGAATTCTGGTACCATTATTTAAACCAGTTGAGAAAAAAGGAAGTACCGACTTATATCTTTTCTACAATATTCCGTCCCAATCAAATGTTTTTTAAACCATGGGGGGCTTTGTATCGAAGAATCTTAAACGCATTCACACATTTCTTTGTTCAGAATGAAGAATCTATAGAATTGCTGAAAGGTATAGGGTTTGAAAATGTGAGCTTGGCAGGAGATACTCGTTTCGATCGTGTTTATTCCATTGCTAAGCAGGCAAAAATATTACCTCAACTTGAAGATTTCGCTCAAAATCGACCTGTGATGATTGCTGGGAGTACCTGGCCAAAGGATGAGGAGAATATCATCAAATATATTAATGCTACCGATAAGGATTACAAATACATAATTGCAGCTCATGAGGTTGATGAGAGTCACATAAAAAATATTGTCAGTGCTATCGAGAAGCCTTATGTGCGATTCACATTTGCTACTAAAGCTGAGATTGATAAGGCAGAAGTGCTTGTAGTTGATTGTATTGGCGTATTGTCGTCTCTTTATCGCTATGGCGATATTTCTTATATAGGTGGCGGTTTTGGCAGAGGCATTCATAATACTTTGGAAGCTGCTTGTTATGGTTTGCCTGTAATTTTTGGCCCCAATTACCATAAATTTAAAGAGGCAAAAGATCTGCTTGGAATTGGAGGAGCTCACACTTACGAAAAATCTGAAGATTTAAATAAACTGTTCGATTCTTATCACGAAGATCTCGATTTGAGAAAAAAATCTGGTGATTCATCGAAAAATTACGTCGACAAGATGAGAGGTGCGACTGACAAAATTTTAGATATTATAAAGTTTTAGTTTATGCTAAACTCATCTTCATTCACACAATCAGCCTGTTAGCTTAGTTTTCTTCTTAATATCTTATTTTAAATAGATTTTGCACGTCTAATTTACCTGAAAGGCTCTATTTTCGGTATATGTAGATCGTATCTTTATATGTAGATATTTTCTTTTTGGAAAACTTTTCGATTTTTCAGAAAGCCCTAATATCTGGTAGTCAAGATATTAACAATTGATTGTGAATAACTTTGCTCTATTTATTTATTTTGGTATTGTTGGTTTAAGAAACGATTGCTAAATTGCATATCGGAAAATTAAAGCAGAAAGAAATAAGAGTTGAAGTTCTCTTATGTAAATTGCAAATAGACTTATACCACAATTAATAGGATTATGACTGTCAAAGACAAGAAACAAGAACCAATGGTTAAACAACAAACTTTTGATTCAGAAGAAGCCTTTCAAGCCTCACTAGAATATTTTAGAGGTGATGAACTAGCTGCGCGTGTTTGGTTGAACAAGTATGCCTTGAAAGATTCTTATGGGAATGTTTACGAGAAAACACCAGACGATATGCATTGTCGTATCGCAAGTGAAATTGCACGTGTTGAGGAAAAGTATTCTAATCCCTTGTCTGAAGACGAAATCTTTTCAGTATTAAAAGATTTTAAATATATCGTTCCTCAAGGAAGTCCTATGTCTGGTATTGGAAACAAATTCCAGATTGCTTCTTTGTCTAACTGTTTTGTAATTGGTAATGATGGTGATTCTGATTCTTATGGTGGAATCATGAAAATCGATCAAGAACAAGTTCAGTTGATGAAGCGTCGTGGTGGAGTCGGTCATGACTTGTCACACATCCGTCCTAAGGGATCTCCTGTAAAAAATTCAGCTTTAACATCTACTGGTATTGTTCCATTTATGGAGCGTTATTCGAATTCAACTCGTGAGGTTGCTCAGGATGGTCGTCGTGGTGCTTTAATGCTAAGTGTATCTGTTAAACATCCAGATTCGGAAGAATTTATTGATGCGAAGATGGAGCAAGGCAAAGTAACTGGTGCGAATGTTTCTGTGAAAATCCTTGATGGTTTTATGGAAGCTGTTCTTGCTGGAAAAGAATATACTCAGCAATACCCTATTAATTCAGATAATCCAACTTATACAAAAGATATTGATGCTGGTAAATTGTGGGAGAAAATCGTTCACAATGCATGGAAATCAGCTGAACCAGGTATTCTGTTCTGGGATACTATTGAGAAGGAATCAGTGCCTGACTGTTATGCAGATCTTGGTTACCGTACCGTTTCGACTAATCCTTGTGGTGAAATTCCATTGTGTCCTTATGATTCTTGTCGTTTATTGGCTATTAATCTTTACAGTTATGTAGAGAATCCATTCACACCTGAAGCTAGCTTTAACTACGATTTGTTTAAGAAGCACGTTGGAATGGCCCAGCGTATTATGGATGATATTATTGATCTTGAGCTAGAGAAAATTGATGCTATTATTGATAAAATTGAGGCTGATCCTGAAGAGGCTGAAGTGAAGCGTGTAGAGCGCAACTTATGGCAGAATATCAGAACGAAGGCTAAAGAAGGAAGACGTACAGGTGTTGGTATCACAGCTGAAGGTGACATGGTTGCGGCTATGGGCTTACAGTATGGAACTGAGGCTGCTACTGATTTCTCAGAAGAAGTTCACAAAGTGATTGCGATTGAGGCATACCGTGCTTCTGTTCAATTAGCTAAAGACCGTGGTGCATTTACTATTTTCGATGCTGAAAGAGAACTAAATAACCCATTTATTCTACGTTTAAAGGAGGCTGCTCCTGATATGTATGAGGATATGGTGAAATATGGTCGTCGTAATATTGCTTGTTTGACAATTGCTCCAACGGGTACAACTAGTTTGATGACACAAACAACATCGGGTATCGAGCCCGTATTTATGCCAGTTTACAAACGTCGTAGAAAAGTAAATCCAAACGATAAGAATGTTCGTGTTGACTTTACGGATGAGCTAGGCGATTGTTGGGAAGAGTTTGTTGTATTCCACCACAAGTTTGTGACTTGGATGGAAGCTAATGGTATCGAAACAGCAAGACATTTTACCGATGAAGAAGTTGCTGATTTGGTGAAACAATCACCTTACCATAATGCAACATCGAATGATGTAGATTGGTTGCAAAAAGTACGTATGCAGGGACGAGTTCAGAAATGGATTGATCATTCAATTAGTGTAACTGTAAACCTACCTAACGATGTTTCTGAAGAATTAGTAGGCAATCTTTATATTGAAGCATGGAAGAGTGGTTGCAAAGGCTGTACTGTTTATCGTGATGGTTCACGTTCGGGTGTATTGATCGCAAATGATAAAAAAGAAGAAGAAACAAATAGGGAAATGCCTGAAAAGCGTCCTGCTGAGCTTGAAGCCGAAGTGGTTCGTTTCCAAAATAACAAAGAAAAATGGATTGCCATTATCGGTCTTTACGAAGGACATCCTTACGAAGTATTTACGGGTATTCAGGATGATGATGAGGGTATTTCATTGCCTAAGTCGGTACATAAAGGTTTTATTCTTAAGCGCAAGGATGATGATGGTAGCACCCGATATGACTTTCAATACAGCAACAAGCGTGGCTTTAAAACAACTTTCGAAGGTCTGTCGTACAAGTTTGATAAGGAGTTCTGGAATTACGCAAAACTGATCTCAGGGGTATTACGTCATGGTATGCCAATTGAGCAAGTTGTGAATTTAATTTCAGGTCTGCAGCTTGATAGCGAAAATATCAACACTTGGAAAAATGGTGTTGAGCGTTCATTAAAGAAATATATTCCAAACGGAACACAAGCCAAAGGTATGACATGTACAGATTGTGGATCAGAGCATGTTATTTATCAAGAAGGTTGCCTAATTTGTCAATCTTGTGGTACTTCTAAATGTGGATAAACAATTAGAACAATAAAATAGGAAAGGACGTTCATGATGAACGTCTTTTTTTTTGTTTTTCCGCTCAAGCGTTTAATTTCTCCTCCTTTTTTAAGGAGGAGTACCCAAACGTGTTTGGGGGAGGTGGTTAAGTAGTTTGGACTTGCATATAAATGTCAACAAGAAATTAGGGCATGCAGCTATTTCTTTAAAATTAGTGTGAATCAGTGAAAATTAGTGGTTTGAATTTGTTTTTTTGACATGCTGAATAAAAAAAAATCCGATCGTTAGACCAGATTTTAAATATTAGAATGAGATTGTAAATCTCTATTTTTTCTTTTTCTTAGAGAATGAATCTTTAAGCGATACAGTTCGATTAAAGATTAATTTCTCAGAAGAACTATCCTTGTCAGTTGAGAAATAACCCAAACGCTGGAATTGGAAATGATCTTCAGCTTTTGAATCTATCAAACTAGGCTCTACAAAACAGTTATCAAGAATTTGTAATGAATCCTTATTGATGAATTCTAAGAAATCTTTTTCTTTATGGCTATCTGGAGCTTCATCGTTAAATAAACGATCGTAAATTCTAACTTCAGCTTTAGCAGCATGCTTAGCAGAAACCCAATGAAGCGTTCCTTTTACTTTCCGCTTGCTTTCTTCGCTACCACTACCTGATTTTGATAATGGATCGTAAGTAGCGTGGATTTCCGTGATGTTACCATTAGCATCTTTCACAGCTTTTTCGCACATGATAATAAAACCAGCCTTAAGACGAACTTCACGACCAGGAGTCATTCTAAAGAATTTCTTTGGCGCATCTTCCATAAAATCTTCACGCTCAATATAGAGCTCTTTAGAGAATGGAATTTCACGAGATCCTGATTCTGGATCTTCAGGATTGTTTTCGATATTTAATAATTCTTCTTGTCCTTTAGGGTAGTTGGTTAATACCAATTTCACTGGATTAAGAACAGCCATTACACGAGGTGCAATTTTATTCAAATCCTCACGAACACAGTGCTCCAGAACAGCAACATCAATAACGTTGTTACGTTTTGCGACACCAATGGTATCGGCAAAGTTTTTAATCGAGTTTGGTGTATAACCTCTACGACGCAAACCAGAGATGGTTGGCATACGTGGATCATCCCATCCAGATACATGTTTTTCGTTAACCAACTGAAGTAGCTTGCGCTTACTCATTATGGTATAGCTCAAATTTAAGCGAGCAAATTCACGTTGTTTTGGTTGATACTCCGTATCAGTAATATTTGAAACGAACCATTCGTAAAGCGGACGGTGAACTTCAAATTCAAGTGTACAGATTGAGTGAGTAATGCCTTCTAAATAATCAGACTCACCATGAGCATAATCGTACATTGGGTAAATACACCAAGCATCGCCAGTACGGTGATGATGTGCGTGCATAATACGATACATCAAAGGATCGCGAAGGTGCATGTTTGGCGATGCCATATCAATTTTGGCACGTAAAACTTTTTCACCATCCTTAAATTCACCTGCTCTCATGCGAGCAAATAAATCAAGGTTTTCCTCAACTGAACGGCTGCGGAAAGGACTTGCAGTTCCAGGTTTTGTTGGCGTTCCTTTTTGTTCTGCAATCACGGCTGCCGACTGATCGTCAACATAGGCCTTACCATCATTAATTAATTTTACAGCCCAATCGTATAGTTGCTCAAAATAATCAGATGTGTAATAAGGATCGCCATCCCATTTAAAACCTAACCATTTAATATCTTCCATTATAGAATCTACATACTCGGTATCTTCTTTTACAGGATTGGTATCGTCGAAACGTAGGTTACATTTTCCTTGGTATTGCTGGGCAAGACTAAAATTTAGGCAGATTGCTTTTGCATGTCCAATGTGTAGGTAACCATTCGGTTCTGGAGGGAAACGGGTGTGTACTCTACCATCATTGACATTGTTTTTCAGATCTTCTTCGATAATCTGCTGGATAAAATTCAGAGATTTTGTTTCGTTAGTATTCTCCTCATTCATAGTCTTGTTATCCATACTTCATTCTAATTTTAGATGATTCAATGTATTGCCTGAGATTCTTTAGAATCTCGCCTTGCTTTGCCTTTATTTGCGAAATAGCATGTATAAAGGTTTCGAACTGACAAAAGTAGAGATTTTCACGAAATAAAACAGTTAGTATATAAACGAATTTGCATACTAGGACAAAATAGAATTTAGCTTTTGGAAATTTGTCCTATATTCGCCACCATAAATTTAGAACGTGAGCCAAAAGATAAGAGATTGATTTTTTTATCTTATATCTCACATCTTAGATCTAAGAAAATGAAGGGAATTATAGAACTAGAAGGATTGGAATTTTACGGCTATCATGGCTGTTTTGTTGAAGAGCAAGTGGTAGGTAATAAGTTTATTGTGTATGTGTGCATGGAGTATAATGCTGAAAAGCCTGCTGCTTCCGATGCGATTACTGATGCACTCAATTATCAGCGAGCATACGAAATGATTCAGGAAGAATTTAAGATTAAATCTCACCTCTTGGAACATATTGCTCAGAGATTATTGGATATGCTTTACGCAAAATTCCCAGAATTGGAGCTAGCTACTGTTAAGGTGTCGAAAATGAATCCCCCTATGGGCGGGCAAATTGAGAAAGTTAGCTTAACTTTAAGTAGATAAGTTTTTGATTCTCTTTAAGCTGCAATTATAGTCGAAAAAAAATATTAGAAAAGCTTTAAAAAGTTTGTAAAGTATTTTCTTTATTACTTATCTTTGCATCGCTCTTAAAGAGAAAAGGGTCTCTTGGCCGAGTGGCTAGGCAGTGGTCTGCAAAACCATCTACGGCGGTTCGAATCCGCCAGAGACCTCAATTTTAAAACCTAACTTACTGAAAGTCAGGTTTTTGTATTCTAGGTGTTGCCGCTTTTTGCAATTTACTATGTTTTAGCCCTGTTTTTATGCTGTTCTGCATGCCCAAAATTTACGGACAAATTCCACATAGAAAGAACCAGGACCAACCTTGCACATTTTTAAATATTGAACAGCGCACCAACACCCAACCAGTAGCAGAACCATACAAAAAAAACCACCACCCGAAATAAATCGAATAGCGGTTTTAGTGCCTGAGAAACTTTTAATATTTTGGTTTATGCTTAATTTTTACTTTTCTTGTAAGTGGATAATATGGGAACGATCAGACAAGTAGTGGGTAAATGACGGAGAGCATCCCACGAAGTGAACAGGTAGCCAGTCCAATGGTACTATATTATTTCTCCCTATTTTATCATACCTACAATTTATACCTTAAAAATGTAACGCTTTGCCGTTACATCTTAATCCCATTACTACAAAGCCCTTTTCTATTCCAAAATCCCCACCCTTTAGAATATAGTTAACTTTTCGGCTTAGTTCTTTGCCTGTGTATGCTTTATTGGTAGGACAATATTCTTTTAATATCAGAGTGTCGCCCACTTTGTAACCTCTATCATTTTTGCGGACTTCAAAAGTTTTATTTCCGTTGGCGACTTCATTATAAAATTCGCTCCAAAGCTTTAAATTGTGTACAGTTCTTTTATTTGCTTTCCTTTTTCTAGTAAAAAACCTATAACATGCTACAATTATCATTCTAATAGTAAGCGGCTTATTAATAATCTCTTTAAAATTCATTATTTTACTTTTTGTTTAGCCTTAAATTCCCTTGTTTCCTTTATCCAGTTATAAACGGTGGTTCGTCCAACTCTGAGCCGTTCCGCTATTGCTTTATAATTTTGCCCTGATTGGTACAGCTCTAAAGCTTTAGTTTTGCGATTGTCTTTTTGTTCGGATTGATTCCAGTTTTCAGATTGTGCCAAATGTTGAACGGCTCTAAAATCTGAGTCCACCAAAAGGGCAATTTCTTTAGAGTTTAAGCCCATCAAATAATAATTATAAGCTTTTGTTTTCTGTTTTTGAGTTAGTGCCATTTTTTGTATTTTTTGAACTATTCAACATTGGAGTAAACCAAAATATAAGCAAACGTTAATTTTCACTTCTTTTTTTTAGGTACTTTCAAAACTTGGTTTTTAGTATTTTGCTGAACTCAAAAACCACCACAACCCCCTATTTGAAAATTTAAGAGTTAAACCAAAAGCTTAGAATAACTGGGGGTATTTCGGGCATATTTAACTGAATCATGAAGCTTTTCAGCCTGTTTGCACTTACTTTGAGCGTGCCGCCTGTCATTTATTGTATTTTGGTGAACTATTAGCCCAAACCTTCTAAAAACTGCCTTTTTTTATTGCTTTTATATCGTTTGTTTTATCCTAATCATTGTATTATTAGATATGATACACATTTACAAACACTTACAGCACTAAAAGTAAATTACCGTTTCACTGGTGAACTATGCCGCTTTTTTGGCTTTCTTTTCTTGATAGTCAACTGATAAAAAAGGATAATCTTTTAAATCTTTGGATATTTCGTCCTGATATTTTGAATACAACAAATGCGCTGCATCATTTACGGAGATATCAGAATCACAGGCAATATCTTCAAAAATATTGGCGTATTTATCGTTTATTCCGTCCTCTTTTTCAAATCCTACACTTAGATCAATACCCATTAAGTAGGCTATTGAATCCCATTTAAAGACTGATAGTGAAAGATCGCAAGCGTTTACCATTCCCTCAATAAAACTAAATGATCTATAAGCGGTTATTATTGCCGTTAAAATCTCTATTATAATTTCCTTTTTTCTCATGGTTGAATTTTATTTAATGGCTATTCAATAGCCTGTATTTATTAATTAATGCGGTGTATTATCGTTTGTTTTGTTCGGGGCTTTTCGGGCTCGTTATTCAGCTCTATAAAATTATTATTGACTGTTCGACCTAAATTTATTTTCCGTTCCTTGTATAGCTCCCTTAATGCCTGTTTTGCCTTTTCGGTTATGGCTTGACTTAGTTCCTTATCCAAAACAAAATCGGGGCTTTTATTTTGTGTTTGCTTTGCCTTGGTTATGGCTTGCAAGCTTTCTAGTACAATTTGTTTCATTTTTGCTTTTGCTGTTGGGTTAAATTGACTAAATGGGCTATTGCTGAAAGAGAGTTAAAGCATTCTCCTGTTTTTAAATCTTTCATACTGGAAATATTCTTTATCGTTTTGCTTTGTGGGTCTATTTCCTCAATTCCTAGAATGTCGGTGTACATTGCGCCCTTACTTAAATAGGTAATTTCAAACATTGGTTTTCTTTTTAGCTGCTAGTTCTTTCAATTGCTTTCGTGCAGGAATAGCCAAATAATTATAAAAGGTTGCTAAACTTATATGGATGTTTTTTCCTTTTAAATCCTCTACTATCCGAGTGTTGGGAACTCCTTTTCCATTCTGTTCAGTGTAATATTCCTGAACCAGTAATACATTCTTTAAAAAGTTTTCTCTATTGTATGCCATGTTCTAATATTGGATTATCAATTCGTTATCAACACTTTTATAAAATTCTCTTAGAAAAAAACGAGCGTTAGCATCGGAATAGGAATATTGTTTTCCACCTACACTTACCACTATTTCATTACCTAAATCTTCACCTTTATTTTTCTGCAATTTCTTTTTCTTGGTTGTTGGTTCTGTTATGATAATATAAGAACCGTTACAACGCTGCTCAATCAAATCTTTTATATCTTGATTAATTTTGTCCTTTTCTTTTTTTCTGTGTTCTGATATTTTCAGGTTATAGGCTTTATCTCTACATATTCTTTGATCGTTACAAAACTTTGAACCTTTCTTTTGGTGGCTTATATCCTTTCCGCATGTTTGGCAGTAATTTATTGTAATCGTGTCCGCCTTACAGTCGGCACGCTTGCCGCAAACAATACGTTCGGCATTTATACCCATTTTTATCTGCGTATCTTCTTTATTGTGGTTAGGCTGCCTTTGCTGTTTTCTTTGTTTTATTATGGCTTGTATAGTTTCGTAATCCATGCAAACAACAGTCTCAAATTCTTTAACTAGCAAGTCTTTAAGCATTTTCTTTATATCATATTTTGCATATTTACTTAGTTGCTTTTCAAATCTAATTTTGTGGCGGTTTCGCTTTTTAGGGTTTGACATTTTTTCCCAATACTCAGCATTTCGCCAATTTAAAAACTGTTTTTTCTGATACTCAGGGAGTTTGTTTGTATTGGGTAAAGAATCCCACGCATAATAAATTGTATCATCAACCGATTTAAGTATCTTATTATCAAACAAATCTATTACCTTATTCAAATCCATAGCATCAGATAAGTAAGTAATTCCCAATCTCTTAAGGCTTCGAGTTCTATTAAATCTTAGTTCGTAACGGAATATATCAAAACAACTTTCTACATCTGCCTGTTCGGTTTTGTCATAAACTTTTAGAGTGGAATCCTCAGTAACAAATAATCTGCCTATAGCTTTTTTCTTTTTGTTACACATGTATTTTTCAGCCGTACCAATTTTGTATTTAATTGATTTATAAAGCTTTTTAGCTGTTAACCCTTTTTCTTTAAGCACTAGATTTAAACCAAATTCAGCACTTGAAAATTTAGCCTTACTAGGTATTACCCCAAATTCTTTTTCTAATACCTCTATGGCTTCCAAGAAGTTAAGGAATGTAAAACGACTACTATTATCACCGCCTTGGTTGTAAAATCTATGTATTGAACCCTTTATATAACATCGACCCGTTTCGGTATGAACAAGCTGCAAGCCTTTATACTCAGCTATTTCACTAGTCTTTTTTATAATATTTCCTTTCTCATCTTTTTCACCAAATGTTTTATATCCAAATTTTAACCGTGGGTCATTTGCCCAAAGCGAAAAATCAAAATGTAAAAGCAATATGTTTATGTAATCGTACAAAGAAAAAGTGAGGTTTTTAAGCTGAAATAATGCGGCATGCGTACCCAAAAGATATGCGTTTCCGTTTGCTCAAATCGGAATTTTACGAGCATTTCCGCATTTAAAAAAGTGCGGCAAACGTACCCTATTTATTTGCGTGCGTTATTCTAAAAGCTCCATTTTATCAGCTAGTTTAGCCAATTCAAGATTTATTTTTGTGTGGCAAATTTCGGGGCTTATTTCTTTGCGCCTAAATTGTCGGATATGATCGCCTATTTGTACAATTATCTTTTTGTTTTCGGCATTGGTTTTAATGCTGTTCAATTCTAGATTTATTTTTTTTAGGGCGTGCCGTTGGTCGCTTTCCGAACTGGGAGAGGTGAAAACCGCCAATTCATCAAAGCAATATTCAAGGGTTTGGGTTAAGTGCATAATTTTAAATACTGTTTAAATGGATTTTTAAGGAAACGACTTTTAAAATCAATGGTTTCAATAGGTGTACAGCTTTCAACTTATTAAAGTTTATTAGCGTGCCTTGTACCGTCAAGATTTGCCATAATTTCCTCTTTTTTATAAAAGGCTCTATTTCCTAACTTGTAACGGCTAAGCGTGCCATTCTTTGCCCACTCGTTTAGGGTGGGAGCTGAGATTTTTAGCCACTCCATTACTTCCTTTGGACTCAATAGGGTTTCTTGTTTCGATGGTTTTACATATTGCTCTAATGCACTTAGTTTGCTTGCTAGTGCCTGAAACTGACGGCTTAAATCATCGGCGTTCATTTCTGAAATGTGTAGTGTTTTTTCTATCATATCCTTATGTTTTTGGTGCTTATGTACTGGGCTTATTTATTCTATTGGGAGGTTTAAGACTAAGCAATAGCCTTTTTTAAAGCTTGTGCCGCTTCCTTTTCTTTGGTTTTGTATTCTTCCAAATAATCGGCGGTTGCTTTTATTATATCGGGTAGTTTGGGGCTACGTTTATCGCCGTGCATGGCACGGCTTACTGTGGGTGGGTTTACTTTGGCACGTTTTGCAATATCTACTATTGCACCGTGGGGTAATTGAACCCTAAGGGCTGTTAAATCAATATCTTTGCACATATTAAACTTGTTTTTGTTTAAAAATCTTTATGCAAAGATATAAAAAGAGTGAACGAATCATGCACTCTTTTACAGTTAAAGTATGAATTAATCAAGCACGCTTTATGTATCCCCCTATATTGGAGTACTTTAATAAGTTTATTTTTTTAGGCTAAGGTAAAGAGATTCTAAATAGAAGCTAGGTTCTGTAAATAGTCTATCGTATTTATCAATTAACGGCTCTAACTTTTTACTTCCTTTAAAAATCCAATCTAATTTATCGAAACTTGAAATAAATACTATTTTATTTAATGTTTTCAAATCTTCATCATTAGCATTCTCAGACAGAAATTCAACTAACTCTGATTGTCCAGTTTTTGAGAACCATGTAAACAAATCCATTCCTTTAGAATGGTTTTCACCCATTGAATACTCACCAAATATAAATTTATCAATTCCTATCCCTAATCTGTTTTTTCTTTCGTCATATAGGTTAACATTTGCAGTATCATGATTACAATGCACGACACCTCTCTCTATATCAATATCTGAAATGAATATATTGGTAAAGTGTTGAAAAATAGCCGAATAAAGGACTGTGTCAAATTTCCCAAACATATCTAGCAATAATTCTGCAATCAATTCTAATGCTGTAATTTCGTCTTTTAATCGTTTATTATCATCAGTATTTTCATTTGATATAATTTCTTCAAAATCACTTTCTGTATAATACTCTTCAAAGCATTTCGATTTAACCTTAGTGTTTTGTCTATTAGCTCTTATTAAAACATATATACTATAATAATTTTCACCATTAATTATATACGGTTTTAAGTTGGTGTTTAGATAGTGTTTTACGGTAATTTTCCCCATGATACTATAATTAAGATATTTTGCGTTATGGTTTGTATCTTTACTTATTCTGTTTGTAAAAATAGCAATTTCAAACAATACTATTAAAGATAGATTAAAATAGTTGTGAATAGTTTAATAATAAACACAATAGTATCACAACTTTAACTATCTATATTTTTTCTTATTCCGAAATTGGTAAAATTTGCTTTTTTTCGATTTTCTTTAATTAGTTTCATGTATTCTAATCAATTATTTAAACTATGAAAAAGCTATTTTTAGCGGTTGTATTGTCTTTTGTTTCGGCACATGCTTTATTTTCTCAACAAATTTCGCCGTATTATCCTAATCGCATCCGATTAGGCTCTTTGAATGAAAATGAAACGCAAGTTACATACGTTGATTTTAATTTTGTGAGTTTAAGAATGCAAGATTTTCTTGATAAGAAACTGGAAATGTCTTTTGTTGATACTAAGTATAACATTGTAGGCGGAAAGGGTACGATAACTAATACCTATAAAGAAAGTATTGCTATTGGGCGAAATCCTCGAAGCTTGAATTTTACGTATACTGTATTTCCTATCGGTAGTCACTACGTAATTAAGCAATTGAAAACAACAGGAGCTTCTAATTTGGTAACTTTATTTTTCGTCAGTTACTGGACTACAACCTTAAATATTAATACAATAAGCAAAACTGAAATAGCCTATAATTATCTCGCTCAGGATAAAGCCAGTTACTACTATAACAAGGGGAAAACATTTGTTAAGGTTGTAAATAACACCATTAAAGACGATGAGAAATTTATAAAAGAGTTTCAAACTAAAAAGGTAGAGCATGAGAAAAAGCAGGCTTTAATTGCTAAACAGGAGGAAATTAGAAAGCTTGAAAGATTGGAAAGGAAAAAGAAATTTGACTCTATTAAAAACACCGAAAAAGAACGGTGTAAATATGTTGTTCTAAAGAAGAAAGATAAGCTTGAATATGAATTTAGGCGACAATACGGCAGTCAGTATGACCGAAACGCAAAACAGCTAAATTTTGATACCGAGCTATCTAATTTTATGGCAGATAAAGCAAAAGGAAAATATACTATTGAGATTAAATACACCCTTGTATATGAAAAAGTAGAAAAGTTTGAATTTTCTGTAATATCTTTTCAAAAACCTAGAGGATTATTAGGGTTTACCAATGGCACAGTATTTGAAAATAAGCCAACTATAATAAAATTTTCAAACTAAAGTATTTGATCTACAGCAAAGCAAAAGCCACACCAATATAAATTATTGGTGTGGCTTTTCTGTGTCTTAGCATTCGCCAAAATGCTTGTATAAAGATAGGTTTTTTATTGGTTTAGTTTGTTGGGGCGAAATACCATTTTCCCAATGTCAGGAAGATGGTGTTTTTTACCATTTTGTTGACGTTAACAAAATGGTAGGTTGCGAACCTATCATATATCAGTTTCGTTTCCTAAGTCATTCGAAATACAGTCAATTAACCTCAATTTTATTGCTTCCGAATAATCATCTTCGTATATAACTGAAAGGATTATTTCCCTTAAAAATTCTTTATCTATTCGTCCAGCGGCTAGATGATAGCTAATAATCTCCATTTTGTGTAGAAATCGTTCAATTACTGACAAATAACCGTTTTTCAGAAGAAATAAAGCACCTAATGATATTGCTATTCGCTTATTTCCATCTTGAAAGCAATGACCTTTATTAGCAACAAAAAACAAATGTGTTAATTTATCCACAAACTCAGGATAATACATATCATTTCGAACATGATCTAATGCAGCTTCAAGCGCACCAATATTAATAATTCCATTAGCACCGCCACCGCTTATTTCAATCGTTTTACCGTGAATGCTAATAACTTCGTTTAAACTGTCAATATATACCGTCATTATTCGCTATCCTTTAAACGTTTAAAAACATCCTCTACGCCTTTTAACTGTTCTATCAAATCAATACTTTGCTCACCAATAAAACGCTCAAAATCGGATGGGGAAACAGCTTGTACATAATTCTCTAATTTCTGATGAAAAGCATCTCTAAAGTGTAAGTCTCTTGATGCCATTTTTATACGAGCATCTTCTATATGTGGTCTTTGCATTGGGTGATCTGCAATGAGTCTAATAATATTATCAACCTCATTAGGTTCAAGTTTTCTATTTTCTATATCACTACGTCTTTTTAGCTCATAGGCTATTCCAGTTTCAAAGGAAGCAATTACATTTAACACCTCTGTGTACATTGTTTCCCTCGCATTGTCTTTTGCTTCAAGTTTTAGTATTTTTTTATACTCTTTTGCATTTTCATTAAACACGCATTCGTAAATCATATTAGTATAAAGCGAATACTTATAGTCACCCATATTAACATATCTACTTAAAGCACTGGTAAATTCTTTTCTAAACTTACTTTCTCTTATTGCGGATGTTAAATAACTTGAATCTTTGCGATTAATATATTTTGTTCCGCCGCCAGTTCTTTCGTTTATTGTTTCAATTGCGATGTCTAATATTTTGGAACGTAATAATCTAGCTTTTTCACTTTCAGATAATAGCATACCTAAATTTAAAAATGCTCTAAAATTAAATAGTCCTAATTGAGTTGTTTTGCTCCCGACATCAATGACGGGAGCAAATTGTAACTTGAAGTCTTTCAATCTTTTACCCTTTATCAAAACATATCCATTGTGCTTTAGTTCATCACTGTGTTTCTCTAAATATCTTTCGACACTTCTAATTTCAATACCAAAAAAATCAGCAACTATCTTTTTAGTAAATCGATATTCTTTTTCAAACATCATTCCACTAATTCCAATATATTCTTGAATTCGTTCTAAAGCAAAGTGATTATTTAAAATATTCTGCCTTTCTATATTTGAGTTTGTTAAATCTTTCATTGTTTTAACTTGTTTTAATTAAACCTAAAAGTAATTATAATCTTTCAAATCATTAAACTTACTTACATGGCTTTATCCTGAAAAAATGGATGTGCCGCCATTCTATCGGCTTGTTGTTCTTTGGTTACTTTTATGTATCGCATAAATGAACTTTCGGTTTTGTGTGTGCTAATTGCCATTATATCAATAACAGGAACGCCCGATAAATAGGCATTAGTACAAAACGAACGTCTAGCCGTGTGGGTTTTAATTAGTTGGTATTTCGGTACTTGTTTACTCACTTTCAACCCTCCTTTCGACTTGCTTACGTTCTCTAATTCGGTAAGTTCTGCCATTTCGCCAACGTCTTTAATCTTGTAATTTATGGTTTGATCTGCCATTTTTTGAGGGGGTAAGCCCTTGTATTTATCCAATATTTCAACAACGATAGGGTGTAAAGGAATCACAACCTTATGCCCTGTCTTTTGGGTCTCAATTCTCAACCTGTAACCACCATTCAACTGCTTTATTATATGTTGCTGCTTTATATCGTTAAAATCGGAAACACGCAAACCAGTAAAAGCACCAATTAAAAATAAATCCCTAGCCCTTTCATGTTGTGGCTTACCCGATAAATCAAGTTTGTACATTTTCTTAAGTTCTGGAATTGTCAAATAGATGTTATCCACTTCCTCTTTTAGAACTATAAAACGCTTACTTCTAAAGGCTAGGTTTGTTGTTAATTCTTGTTCTATAGCTTCACCCATAAAGGTTTTAATATTCTTTATGTGCTTACCTGTATTGTTTGTAGCGTAGTTTTTTGTATTGCACCAAGCCACAAAATCATAATAAAAATCGAGGGTTATAGCTTCAAAGCTTAAGCGGTATTTTGCGGCTTCAAATAGTTGTAATACTGCTTTAGTTCCTTTTAGGCTCTTTATTGTTCCCTTGGTAATTGGTCGCCCTGTACTGGGGTTTATTTTCACCTCGTAACTTTCTAGCAACTTATCGATAAAGCCAAAAAAGCTTTTTTCTTTTTCGTTTACAGGTGCAAAATAATTATCAAGAAATTTCTTTAGGCTAGTTTTTGACAATGGTAAACCGTCAACAATGCAGCTATCAACAAATGATGATACTTTATTTTCAAGATCGTTGAGTAGTGTGTTTATTGAAAGCTTGTTTTTTGCGGCGGCTACATTTCTTACTCTTTGGGTTTCAGGTTTCCAATGATCGGGCAAAACTTTCACACCAATAGGATAAACCAGTTTAGCACCCTTTAGGCGGTAAACTAAAAATATAGGGGTTTCGGAATCACTTTTAGGATTCCTTAATGTAAATCGAACGTTTGACATTTGGCGAATGTTTTTATTAGACTTATCAAAGATAGGGTAATTTTAACTTGTTGCCGTCTTTGTTGCCGCTTTTTCTTTCTCTTATTTAATTTACATTTATCTGTTTTATTGTTGCTAATCTTACATGAAGCCTTATTTTATTAAGATTTCAATGTTTTTCCTTAATACAAACAAGATTTTGCTAAAATGTTGATTTAAGTATTTTCTAGTCCGCCAGAGACCTCAAAAAAGAAAGCTAACTATCTAATAGTTAGCTTTTTCTATTTCACCACCTGACGGAATACCTGACGGTTTTTTGATTTTACTCTGTTTTCACCTCTTTAAGTGAGGATGAAAGATACAAGAAAGCCACACAGGAAGATATAGTTTCTGTTCTAATGCTTAACGCTGGTGTACCCGTTATCGATATAATGGCTATCAGTACTCACACCAAAGAGAGCTCATTTATGAAATACATTAAAGTAACCAAGGAACAGCAAGCCGATAGAATGGCACAACACCCATTTTTTTACGGATAAAGCGATATAAAGAAAGAACGTTTTCCCGATGTCAGAAAATCGATACAAACCCAATAAGCTAAATA
>JADGEF010000203.1 GCA_016744515.1 Marinifilaceae bacterium
TTAAGATTTTATCGTTTATCCCAATTCACCATCCTGCGAAGGGACTTTTGATATACTTTGGTTGAATACTGAGATTCTAACAAAGAGTAAGATTCGTAAAGCTTTCTTAAAAAGGACTTATCTCAAACATTTTTGGACATAGATTCGCTAGGCTTGAATAATAAGGAACTTTACAATTTTGTATCAGATCTTTTACTGCTAATGTTTTTGGAGCCAAAGGTGTTCTATTGAGGAAGTATAAATTTAGATTACAGCTAGAACTTTCTTAAGGGAATTCCCAAGCCTAATCGTAAAAAGTTCTAAAATTGATACGACAACCAGTGAAATTACAGTTAAAATAGTAGAAAGATCATAGTATAAAACTTAATTATACAAGAAAGCCGCAATTCATGAGAGTTGCAGCTTTTATATTTATAGATCTTTTGAAGATCTAATAGAACTCCAAGAAATTTTTCACTGAATCTAAGTAATAATCTTTCCAGCCTTCAATAATTTCCTCGTAAGCTTCATCAGGAATATTAGTATGAGTTAACTCTACAGAAGTATTCTTACCTACTTTTTTAAGCGTAAATGTTACGATTGAAGCGTGCTCAGTTTCTCCGAAAAACCATTCTTGCACCAATTTGTAATCTTTTATAACCTGAATATTACAACCTGAGATATCACCATCCCACAAAGAGAATACGGTTCCAACCTGATCGTCCATGGTAGCTGGGTGTCCTGTCCATAGTTCAATTTGGAATGAATTTGTCAGCGCATTAAATACTTCTTCTTGATTTGCTGATATATCCAGAGTATAGTTGTAATCTTTCATGATGCTTTATTTTATTTCAGTACAAAAATAATTTGAATAATAGACTTCGCTAACTATTTGAGAATATTTATTGAAAATAGCTTTCTATTTCGGACAATCAAGTCTTTTTTCGTTAATAAATATTTCTTAACTTGTAATAAATAAATCTGTAATTGCCTGATATACACTGATGAATTTGATTTTGTTATCTAGAGATAGCAAAAAAAGTAAATTTTAAAGAGTCTAAATAAAAATAAATAATATATTTGTTTCATTATTTATAACGATTCTAACTAATAATTAAAGAATATATGTCAAGTTTTGAAATTCTAATGCCCAAGTTGGGAGAGAGTGTTCAGGAGGCAACCATCACCAAAATGTTTGTAAAGCTAAATGATGTTATCGAAGAGGATGACATGCTTTTTGAGATTGCAACCGATAAGGTGGACTCTGAAATACCTTCTCCTGTATCTGGTAAAATTATTGAGATTCGCTTTAAAGAAGATGATGTTGTACCTGTGGGAGAAATTGTTGCCATAATTAATATGAGCGAGGATGCTACGGATGCTGAAGAGAAAACTCAAACAACAAGCGAAGCACCTGTTGAAGTTGTTGAAGAGAAAGTTGTAAATGAGTTTACTGAAATTAAATCTGATTCAGATCGTTTTTACTCTCCTTTAGTGAAGGCAATTGCTCAAAAAGAAAACATATCACAAGCTGAATTGGATTCTATTGTTGGTCATGGTCAAAATGATCGTGTTCAAAAAGAAGATATTCTAAAGTTTATTGCTGAAAGACAAACACCAAATCAAAGCCAAATAGCTCCTGCTAGTGCGCCACAAGCCATATCTACTCCAGTAAAACCAAAAGTTTCAATGTCTGTTGGTGCAAACGACCAGATTATAGAAATGGATCGTATGCGTCGAATTATTGCTGATCATATGGTTATGTCGGTGCAAACTTCGCCACACGTTACTGCAATGGTAGAGGCAGATGTGACTGATATGGTGAATTGGAGAAATAAGATAAAGGACGATTTCTTCGCTAAAGAGAAAACGAAGATCACTTTCATGCCAATTATTATAGAGGCTGTTTCAAAAGCATTACGTGAATTCCCAATGATCAATTCATCGGTTGATGATTATAAGATTATTGTGAAGAAAGATATAAATATAGGTGTAGCTGTTGCTCTACCTTCTGGAAACCTTATAGTACCTGTAATTAAGAATGCTGATCAGAAAAACCTATTGGGTATAACTGTTGGCATGAATACTTTAGCTGAGAAGGCTAGAAATAACAAATTGGATGCTGATGATATTCAAGGTGGCACATTCACGATTTCGAATTTCGGATCCTTTAAGAATGTAATGGGAACACCTATTATCAATCAGCCTCAGGTTGCAATTCTTGCTGTAGGAACCATTGAGAAGAAACCAGCTGTTTTGGAAACACCTGCTGGCGATGTCATTGTTCCACGTCAGAAAATGTTCTTGTCACTATCCTACGATCACCGTGTGGTTGATGGGGCTTTGGGTGGTGCTTTCCTTAGAAAGATTGCTGACCATTTAGAGGAATTTGATGTAACAAGAGACGTTTAAGGACAGAGTACTAATTTATTAATGACTACTACAATGACAGATAAGAAAAAATATAGCATACAAGACACACCAAAAAAGCAGCTTGCTGAGTGGTTTAATTTAATGACTTTAGGTAGAGCTCTTGATGAGAAAGCGCCTAACTATTTGAAACAAGCTATTGGTTGGTCTTACCATGCACCCTATGCGGGTCACGATGGTATTCAGTTGGCTATAGGACAAGTTTTCGATAGAAAAACAGACCACTTATTCCCATACTACCGAGATATGTTGACTTCATTATCAGCAGGTTTAACGGCAGAAGAGATTATTTTCAATGGTATTTCTAAGGATAATGATGTTGCTGGTGGCGGCCGACATATGTCGAATCACTTTGCTAAGCCTGAATGGAATGTACACAATGTTTCATCATGTACTGGTAACCATACCTTGCATGCTGTAGGTATTGCACGTGCGGTAAAGCATTATAAAGGTAAAGGTGTTGCTATTAGTTCTCAAGGTGAATCTTCAGTTTCCGAAGGTTACGTTTACGAGGCGATTAATGGTGCATCAAAAGAACAACTGCCTGTCATCTTTGTATTCCAGGATAATGGTTACGGTATTTCTGTTCCTAAAAAAGACCAGACAGCTAATCGTAAGGTTGCTGATAACTTTAAGGGCTTAAAATACTTGAAGATATTTCATTGTAATGGAAAGGATGTTTTCGATTCGATGAATACGATGACTGAAGCAAAAGTTTATGCTACCGAAAATCAGATGCCAGCAATCGTTCAAGCGAATTGTGTTCGTATGGGATCTCACTCAAATTCAGATAAGCATGAATTGTATCGTGATAATGCTGAGTTGAGCTATGTTGAGAAATATGATCCAATGGCTAAATTCCGTCGTTTATTGATTCGTTATAAGCGTTTTACTGAGGAGGAATTAGTAGCAATTGAGGCTGATGTAAAACTTCAAGTTAAGAAGGCACACCGTGCTGGTTTAGCTGCTCCAAATCCAGATCCACATTCGATTCACGATTTTGTAATTCCTGATGCTTATCCAGCAGAGAAATATCCAGAAGGACTTCATACGGAAACGGGTGAGCCAAAGAAATTAATCGAAGGATTGAATGAGACTTTGAAGGCTGAGTTCCGTCACAACCCGGATACCTTTATTTGGGGACAGGATATCGCCAACAAAGACAAAGGTGGTATTTTTAATGTGTCGAAAGGGATGCAACAAGAGTTTGGTATCGAGCGTGTATTTAATGCACCTATTGCCGAAGATTTCATTATGGGTACTGCCAATGGGATGAGTCGTTTTAACGACAAAATGCGTATTGTTGTTGAAGGTGCTGAGTTTGCCGATTATTTTTGGCCAGCTATGGAGCAGTTTGTCGAAACGACCCACGAATACTGGCGTACTAAAGGTCAATTCTCACCGAATATTACAGTGAGACTTGCTTCTGGTGGTTATATCGGAGGTGGATTGTACCACTCACAAAATATTGAAGGTGCTTTGGCAACTTTCCCAGGTGTTCGTATTGTTTACCCATCTTACGCTGATGATGCAGCAGGTTTACTTCGTACTTCGATTCGCTCGAAGGGTATGACTGTATTTATGGAGCCAAAGGCTTTGTATAACGATCCTAAAGCAGCAGCTGTTGTTCCTGACGATTTTGAAGTGCCATTTGGTAAGGCTCGTGTTCGTCGCGAAGGTTCTGATTTGACTGTTGTTACTTATGGTAACACAACACATATGTGTGTTGAGATGGCTGATCAGATTTCTAAGGAATTAGGCAAAAGTGTTGAGGTGATTGATCTCCGTACCATTGTGCCTTTAGACAAGGAAACCATTATTAAGTCGGTTGCTAAGACCAATAAAGTTTTGGTTGTGCATGAAGATAAGGTGTTCGCTGGATTCGGTGGTGAAATTGCTGCGACTATCACTGAGGAAGCTTTTAAACATTTAGATGCTCCAGTAAGACGTGTTGGATCAACCTTTACTCCAGTTGGATTTAATCGAATTTTGGAAAAGGCAACGCTTCCAAATACGGAGAAGATTTATGCTGCAGCTAAAGATTTGTTAGACTACTAAAGTGTAAAAGAGTTAATAAGTGAATTTGTTAATGAGTTGGTTATTGCATGACTTAAA
>JADGEF010000062.1 GCA_016744515.1 Marinifilaceae bacterium
CTTAGTTGTAAGTAATTTAACAAATATTATAAAAGCTCTACCAAGCTTATCTATTCTTGGTAACTATGCTTTACTCAAAACGAGTATTCAAAATGCTGATTTTTAACATTCCTTAATCAGGTAATCATCAGTGTTTGTTGTTTTATTTTGATGTATTTTAACCCTTGATTCGTATTTTAAAGACTATTTACCTTTAATTCTGAAACAAATATGATATGTGTCAGGCAGTATTAAGTACTGAGGATGTGGTATAGCACGAGTTCCCCATGACGTATCGCCCGATATACCCATTTGAACAAGATCAATATTCCAGGTTACAAAGTCTTGATTTACGACTTCGTATTTATGTCGTTGGTTTTTCTTATTCCCTTTTTCATCAAGCTGTGCATTATTAAACCTGTAGATTGATGATGCAAAATAATGGTCACTATCTATGGTAATGTTATGATTTTCTGATGCAATTGACATCCATCTAATATCAGTACGATTACCATTCTCCTGAGGTCTTTCATAATCAACATACCAATCGTCGACAGCTAAACGATACATTCCTATATCCGCAGACTGATTTCTATCTGAGTAATTTTCATGAGGACCTCTACCATACCATTGTGTTGCATTAAATTCATTGGTAAGTTTCCATGTTAAACCAATTCGAGGAATAAATCTTGATATACAATTTTTGGCATCAACAGTCATATCAACATCGAATGTACCATCGCCATAAATTATATAGTTAATGGTATATGCTGCATTAGGACGCTTCATAAAAAAGGATGAAGAAACAATTATACAGTTTGATTTTATCTCTGTTTCAAATGCGTTTAAGCTTGCACTATCAACAGCATTTTGCCATACTTGTACCTCTGGCACAATATAAGAGCTACCAAAATCATTATCAGTTGAAGCTCTCCAAAAATTAGCTTTAAAACCTTGTTTAATAAGCTCTTTATTATTACACATATACGATGTTAATAGACCAGATAAAGCATCAAATTTAAACTTATTTCGACCTGCTATAATCACGACTTCATCACCACTCTTGTGCATTTTAGGTGCTTTCGATTTACTTACCTTTGGCATTTTCTGCGCCACATATAGTACTTTTTGGTTTCGTGCAATCTCTGTGCCTTTGGGTATTACATTATAAGCTCTATTCGTTACAGCAAACATGTTCACAATATATTCTTTCTTAATATCTCTGTTTTTTGGTAGATCTAAGTAATAAACTGCTTCTTCTTGAGGAGCTATATCAAGTTTTTCTACTTTTCCAGATGCTATTTTCAAACCATTCTCTAACACTTCCCAGTGTAAGTCAACACAGTCTGCATTTTTAAAAAAGAATTCATTAAATACTTTCACAGCTCCTGTTTCATAATCGAGAAGGGTGAAATTCAAATCCTGATAAATGCGTTTAACTTCATAAATATGTGGGTTCACACTTCTATCGGCTCTTACCAAACCATTAAGACAAAAATTATTCGAACTAGGGGTGTTTTCATCACCATAATCTCCTCCATAAGCCTGATAAGTAGTTCCATCTGCGGCCTTTCTAATTAATCCTTGATCTACCCAATCCCAGATGTGTCCGCCTTGTAAATAAGGATACTTTCTTATAACTTTCCAATATTCAGCAATACCTCCTACACTATTACCCATAGCATGCGCATATTCACAAAGAATCATAGGCATTTTTGGTTTACTAAATGCGTGATTAATCAGATCATCAATTTGCTTATACATGGGACAATAAATATCTGTGTAAGTTCCCTTTCCAGCATCTTCCGAATGAATAGGTCTTTTAGTTTTATCGTTATTTTTCAACCAATCATATGTTGCTTGAAAATTAATTCCGGAACCCGATTCATTCCCCAAAGACCAAATAATAACCGATGGATTATTCTTATCGCGTTCAAACATTCGAATGGTTCTATCCAAAAACACATGCTTCCACTCAGGTCTATTGGCCAATGCCTTATCTTCGTCATATCCAATACCATGACTTTCAATATTTGCCTCGTCGATAAGATACAAACCATATTTATTACATAAACGATACCATGTTGGATCGTTAGGGTAATGACATGTTCTAACACTGTTTATATTAAACTTCTTCATTAAAACAATATCTTTCAACATCGCTTTTTTTGAAATTACATGACCTGTATAAGGATCATGCTCATGTCGATTAACGCCTTTTAAGAAAATTGGTTTTCCATTGATTAATAGCTGTGCATTTTTAATTTCTGATGTACGGAAACCAACTTGATGAGTCAGCACTTCTTTTACGATGATTTTTTCATCCTTATATTCTCTTGTTTCTATATATAAGTTATAAAGATTTGGTATTTCAGCGCTCCATTTAAGAGGGGTAGGTATTAATTCTGATAAATGGAAATTTTGTGTTTTTAGTTTTCCATCAGGATTTAATACAGTATTAAAAACCGTGTGATTATTGGCATCTTTTAAGCTTACCTGAATATCGTATTTTGTTTCATTTTTTGGGTTTTCAGTTTCTATATCGATAGAAAAAACACCATTTACATAAGTGCTATCCAATGTAGAACTTATTTCAAAATCGACTACATTAAAATTAGGGCGAGCATATAAGAACACATCTCTTTGAATACCCGAAAGTCTCCAAAAATCCTGATCTTCGACATACGAACCTTCACTCCACCTAAATACCTGAACAGAAATGTCATTTTCGCCTTGGTGTAAATATTGACTTACATCGAATTCAGCTGGCGTTTTGGCTCCTTGTGAATAGCCTACAAAATTAGAATTAACCCAAACGTAAAAGGCTGAACTTACAGCTCCAAAATGTAGAATCGTTTTTTCATTATCCCAATTTTCAGGCATAGTAAAAGAACGTTTATAAGAACCTACAGGGTTGTTGTCAGTATCTGTTTTAGGCCACTTTGCTTTAAAGCCAAACCCTGTATTCAAATAAAAAGGAACACCAAAACCTTCTAATTCCCAATTTGATGGCACCTTTATTGAATCCCATTGATTAAGGTTATAATCTTGTTCAAAAAAATCGAGAGGTCTATCAGATGGCTTTGCTACCCAATTAAATTTCCATGTTCCATTAAGACTCATATATCTGCTAGACTGATTTACATCGTAATCTAATGCCTGCTTTTCGTTATCGAAAGGCACAAAAAATGTATGCGGATCGAGCCTGTTTATTTGTATTACCGATAAATTTTCCCAATCATTTTTGGTACAACTAGTCAAGGTTGTAAGCACAATTAAAAACCAGGCAATTTTCCCTATTTTATATATTTTATTCATTTGTTTAAATTTTATAACAAGTTTAGTTTGAGGTGGAAATTAGTTTATTACATTTTGCAAATACGTGTAAT
This sequence comes from Marinifilaceae bacterium, assembly GCA_016744515.1. Lineage (GTDB taxonomy): Bacteria > Bacteroidota > Bacteroidia > Bacteroidales > Marinifilaceae > Ancylomarina. The sequence goes on from JADGEF010000062.1 coordinate 3,369, forward strand.
AATAAGTTAATTTACGTTCCTTTTTCTTATTCAATCCAGATGTAATCTGTAGCTACTCTTGCCATTCATACATCATCATTAAAACACTTGCTGCCGACCATCCAAAATGTGGTGAATTAAGAGCTTCTCCTGTTAAAGGGTTGTAGTTTTCATAAATAGGTTTATTTCCCATTAACCCCTCGGCATTAGACAATAATTTAACAGTTAGCTCATTTGCCTCCTTTCTGTATCCGTAATTATATAATCCCTTAATTCCAAAGTAGGATTGGTCTAACCAAACTGGACCTCTCCAGTAACCTTTTGCCGCATCCAATTTTTGATGACTTATATCAAGCGTTCCAAGTGGAACTGTCGAATTAAAAACCGATGAGTCCATCATTCTATTCTTAACTTGTTCTGCCTGATGTTTGCTTGCAGTATTTGCCCAAAGAGGTGTCCATCCTTCAGGTCCTAAAACTGCCACTTTCTTATGAGAATCAATATTAACGTCAAAAAAATACCCCTCAGCTTCATCAAACATCAATTTTTTAATCTTAAGCGCCAATGATTCCGCTTCTGCCTTAAATCTCTGAGCATCATCTTCTTTATTTAGTAATCGAGCAAAACGTTCTAACTCCAGTTTTTCGTCATATAAATAAGCATTCAAATCAACACTTTCCTGATCAATAGACCATGCTAAAGGATTCGTTGACTTTAACATTTTAGCATCATCGAATCGAACAGCATTGTCCATTCCACTTTCCCACATTGCGGCAATTAATGTTCCGTCGGTTGACCCATATTCACATAAACCATCCTTATCAAAATCTCGATCCTTATACCACCATTGATGATAACTTACCAACTTACTATACATCTCTTCAACAAAAGCAAGATCTTTATCTGCATCGTATATTTTGCCTACAGCCCAAGTTGCCAAAGGAGGTTTAGTATCTCTATGGTTATTATATTTTTTATTTCTTGATACAAAATCAGGTATCATTCCATTTTCGAATTGATAATCAAATAAAACTCTTATTTGCTCTTTTGCTAAAAAAGGATCGAAACTTGCAATTGCTGCTGAGTGTTTCCATGAATCCCAAGACCAGAACCCACCACTAAATCCAGAATATGATGGGTATCCTCCATTATAATGAATATCCTGTGCAGGACTTCTCCAATTGGTAAGCAGGGTAATAGCACACTTCATCGCCAATCGTTTATATGATAAATCATTAAACAGTGGCGATTGATGATTAAAAACATTTATTGCATATTTTTGCCATCGTTGTTCATTTTCGAGTATCGTTTTATCTGGTTCACTCATTGCCTTAAGGGTAGACTTAAGATATTGTTCCTTATCATCATCTTCAAAAAAAGCTGAAGTTGCTACAACATATTTAATCTCCTCCCCTTTATTAATTTGAGTTTTATCAAATGACAATATATAAGTACTATCTATTAAACTAGGTGTGCTTTTAGTCGCTGAAGTAATTTCAAATCTCATTTTATTTTTAACCCCTTTAATAACAAAACTATTCTCTTCTTTAGCAGGAACATAGTATGCTTTGTGATAATTACCATAAAGCTGAAGAGAAATGTTTTTATTATCACCTTTATTGCTAACAGTGGTTGTTACAATTGACGACCGACCATTTACAAAAATCAAAGTTTGGCTAAGACTAATATCTTTCCATTTAAATGTTTGATACAATTTTCCTGGATAAAAGGTGCGCTCAACTTTAGCATCTTCACTCTCTAATTCAACATTGTTAACAAATAAATTAACACACATCGTTTTTTCACCCAATGTGTAATTCCGAAACATAAGTGCTGGTCCCGCAAAACCACCTATCGTATTGCTGTATTCAAAATTTGGTAAAAGAGCAAATCCATGCCAGGCTCCCATATCTGAAAATAGATTTATATCATCTCGATAACTATCTGGAGCATTAGAAAGGTCTAGAATATTTGTGTAATCATCTGGTTTATATTCTGGTTCTGACTTATTCAGACAACTTGTCATAAGAATAACACTTAAGCAACAAGCAATGATTGTGTTTGTCATTTTAATATGTTTATTTTGTTGATGAGTAATTAGAATTTTATCGTTTTATTAGCTTTAAATTAACACGACTATAAATCAATTACATATCATAGATATCAAACTATTCAAATAATTTTTCATGGTGTGTTTTAAGGTTGTTTTAATGAGAAATAGCTTAAAATGAATCTTTTATCTAACTGAAAGGTAAAATTAAGATCTAGAAACAGTAATTATTCATTGTGGTATGAAATTAATATTTTGTAGCTAGGTTGTTTTGAACTTACTCTGTAAATCAGATTCTTGATTCAAATAAAAAAGGATGTAATAGGATGAATTGAATATCCATTACATCCTTTTTATGAATATAAATTTAAGAAGCTGCTTTCAAAAGCGATTAATAATTCAAATGGTTGAGTATTTAAAGTAAATCGATTCAAATCTTTTAAAACAGCTTCTTAATTAATTTTATTTTCCGTATTGTGGATTTTGTTCCCAATCCGAATTCAATGTTAATTCTGAACGTGGAATTGCCAATAATTCATGTTTACCCACCACGAAGCTTGCAGCATTTCTCTTTCCATGTTGGGTAAGTGCATCTTTGGTTATGCCCCACCTATTAAGGTCGTAGTATCTATTTCCTTCGAGTGCCAGTTCACAAGGACGTTCAACGTGGCGTATATGTTCTCTTAATTGCTCTTTATTCATAGAACGATCAATAGGAACGATATCAACTCTTGATCTAACTCGGTCTATGGCATCAAATACATCATTCGATGGTCCACTTGCCTCATTTAGAGCTTCGGCATACATCAATAATACATCGGCAAATCTAATAATTGGCACATTAAAGCCAGAACGGTACATGTTAGCCGTTTGTCCTTCAGACCAGTTAACAAATTTCTTCCAATATATTTTTGTAGCATCTGCACCGTGCACCTCTTCGTAAGGTTTAGTAGAACCATTATTGCTAAATGCTAAACCTCCTGGAAATTCAATCGTATTGAATATTCTATCACTAAATGAACCATCTGAAAGGGTGTCATTTTTCATTAATTGATACAACCATTCCGAAGGGTATGCCTCCTCATATCCATCACCATCAAATGATGATAAATGAAGTGTAATATAATTATACTCTTTTCTTCCTCCACTTTGGTCACCACCAAACATGGCTTCAAAAACAACTTCCTTATTTCCTCTGTTATCACCATCAAAATTAGCATTATAATCAGATGTTAAGTCATATACACTTGGCGAAACAGCAATAAGTTTCGCAAATTCGGTAGCTGCATCATTATATTTTTTCTGATAAAGATATACTTTACCCAAAAGAGCACTAACTGCCCCATCTGTCACTCTTCCTTCCATTGCATCATCATAAGTTGATGGTAGTATTCCCAAACAAGCTTTCAGTTCTGTTTCAACAAAGGTCATAATTGTATTATAATCCGATTGAGCAGGATAATAGTCATCAGCACCTTGTATTGGGGTTGTGATCAAGGGAATTTTTCCACCAAAATTTTTCAAAAGGGTGAAATAATAAAATGCTCTCAAAAATTTAGCTTCTGCTATATATGCTTTTTTTAATTCGGCATTCATATCAGGAATTAGTTCTATTCCTTCAAATAACTGATTAGCTCTATATATACCAGAATAATTTGTATTCCAAAAATGCTTAGCTGTTGAATTAGTAGCATCATTTGTAAATGATGCTAGCTTAATCCAACTAGACACATCATCTCTTCTAACACATTCATCGGAACGATACGAAGGAATGATTATATATCTTGTAAAAATAGTTCCCCAATTTCCATCAGGTTGAAGATTGGCATAAACTGATGTTAGAGCTTTGAAAGCATCGTCATCATTTTGCCAAAAAGAACTAGGGCTAAAACTATTAGGATTCGTTGTTTCATCTAGAAAATCAGAATCACATGAAAATTGAAAAGCAGTAACCAACAGAAGTATAAACCACTTTAATTTATATACTTGTAACTTCATAATATTAATATTTAAGTTTTATCAATTGATACTTCAATTATTATAATGATAATTGTATTCCCATAACAAATGATTGTGTTAATGGATATAAAGCTTTATCAACACCTCTACGAGTCATTGAACCACCAATAGATCCAGGGTCATAGCCTGAGTAGTTTGTGAAAGTTAATAATCTTTTACCTCCAACATAAATTCTACATTTGCTAAAACCTGCTTTAATTAATAGTGATTCTGGTAAGGTGTACCCTATTTGTAAATTATTAAGTCTCACAAAATTTCCACTTTCAACATAACGATCAGAAAGTTTTATATTACCATTAGGATCACCAATTACAGCACGAGGAATATTTGTGTTTTTATTATCAGGAGTCCATGAATTTAAAGCATCTGCTCCATAATTGAAATTATTGTCCATTCGTGTTAACTGTCTCTCTCCATAATTAAATCGTTTGCCACCAAACTCGCCATAGAAGTAAGCTGCTACATCAAAATTATGCCACGAGAATGAAAGATTTAAACTGGCCATTACATCAGGTGTACCAGTTCCAACTTTAACTTTATCACTATTATCTAATATGCCATCTTTCTTAACATCCATAAAACGAATATCACCAGCCTTTGCATTAGGTTGTAATGCTACCCAAGTATTGGATGTATTATAATATCCATTTTCAGTATTCCACGTATCAACCTCAGCTTGTGATTGAAAGATTCCGTCAGTTTTGTAAACCCAGAATTCACCAATCTCACCACCAACATATGTTTTTGACGGTCCGTACCACTCTTCATATCCGTCATCACCCATTTTAGTAAGCGTACTTTTATAATGAGATAAATTTAAGGCAGCACTAAAATTCACTCCTTTTTTAAACACTGTTTTATATACCGTATTAAATTCCCAGCCTTTTGTTTCCATCTCACCATCATTAACAATAGGTGGGGTTGAAATTCCTGTTGATGGACTAATAGGTTTTGAGGTTAGCATATCAAATGTCTTTTTCCAGAACATATCTCCACTAAATGATAATTGATTATTCATTACGGAAATATCTAAACCTACATTCTTAGTTTGTGTTGTTTCCCATTTAATATCAGATGAAGCAAGACCTGTTATTGCATATCCTAAATGATTAACTGGTACAAGTCCAAAAACATAGTTTAATGAATTATTATCAGAATTAATTTCTGGAATATACTTATATGTCCCAATTGCCTGATTACCAAGAACACCATAACTTAATCTTAGTTTTATATCAGAAAACTTCGATTTTAAAGATTCCATAAATGGTTCATTAATAATTCTCCAACCAACTGAAGCTGAAGGAAAATACCCCCATTTGTTATCATCCCCAAATTTTGAAGATCCATCGCTACGTAAAGAAGCCATAAATAGGTATCTGTCAGCAAATGAATAAGAAACACGAGCAAGTACTGATCTTAATGCCGATCGATCTAATTCACCTGAAACATTATCATTCTCCATTCCATTACTTGGTGATATTGATAAATTACTCGGGAAATTCTCAACAGAACCTTTAAGCATATCATAAGTGTATTCTTCTTCGGTATATCCAACCAAAACAGAAATATTGTGATCTTCAATTTGCTTATTATAATTGGCCGTAAATTCAAGTAGAGTGTTCTCAATACTTAATCTATCATCAGATAAAAAAGCTTTATCTTTATAATCATAAGCCCCCATTCTATAGGTAGGTGTGTAATTATAAAATTGTTGTGTTTTTTTATTCAATCCATAAAGCGCTTTTATTTTAAGATCCTTTATTGGACTATACTCAGCAAAGAAAGATAAATTAAGATCTGAATAGGTATTTTCTGTATTTTTAAGAAAATTGGTTCCTACTGGATTTGATGCATCTGTCATCCCCATACCTGAAATAGCTCCGCCATATCCACCTTCCATAGAATCATCAAAAACAGACACTAAAGGTTGAATATTAGTAGCCTGAAACATACCTGGAAAGCCTGATGCTTCTTCAGGATGGACTGTCTTTGATGAATAGTTGAATGATTGACCAACTTTAATTTTACTATTGATATCCATATCAGAATTTAGTCGAACACCATACTGTTTAGAATCTGTCCCAACCATAATACCATCATTAGTTGAGTTAAAAGCTGAGAAGCTTACATTCATCCAATCGGTTCCACCTGAGAAACGAACATCATTTTTCTGGGTGTATCCAGAATCAAAATAAGCATCCTGCCAATCTGTATTGGCAAATTGTGATGGATCATTTTCATAAGCTGTTACATAATCAGGATATGCTGAGTTACCTGCATTATCATGTGCCAATTTATTCATACGTATATAATCGGCAGAATTAAGAACATTCTTAGTCTTGGCTAATCTCTCGAAACTGTAAAAACTATTAAAATCGATTCGAGGTTTTTTATTAGATCCTCTTTTTGTTTTTATTAAAATAACACCAGCAGCGGCTCTAGAACCATATATTGCAGCAGCAGATGCATCTTTTAGAACATCAATACTCTCAATATCAGATGAGTTGACTGTAGATATATCACCAGGAACGCCATCAATAATACATAAAGCTGAATTCTGACCTGAATTGTTCTTTGTACCATAAGATGTAAGTCCTCTAATTACAATTTCAGGATTAGAACCTGGAGCTCCATCAAGTGCATTAACAGATAAACCAGCCACCATACCTTCCAAAGCATCTTGTGCGCCAGTAGCTGCAATTTTGTCCATCTTTTTCATATCTACAGACGAAACAGATGCAGATACATCAGATTTCCTTTGTGTTCCGTATCCAATCACCACAACTTCATCAAGTTCAGATGTATCTTCTATTAACACAATTTTAACATTGTTTTGCCCTGTTACAAGCAGTTGCTGAGTGTTAAATCCAATAAAAGAAAATTTCACTGTTTCATTTTGAGAAACAATAATATTAAATCTACCATCAATATCGGTTGTGACACCTTTAAAGGTACCTTCTATTAATATATTAACACCAGGAATAGATGAATTAGATTCATCAACAACTGTTCCTGTTAGCTCGTAGGTTTGAGCATAAGCAGCATAAGAGAATATATTAATCAGTAAAAAGATCAAAAATCCCCTTGTTCTTAGGTTTTTCATAAAGGTTTAAGTTTTAGGTTTATAATTTACTTGATTAAATTTAAAGTAAAATGAATGGGGGGAAGAGATAAAAACGAGATTTACTCTCTACATTCTAAGAGAAATCTAATAAATACTACCTACATGAAAAAAATCAATTAGCAATATACCAGACAATTACTCCTACCAACATTACTACATTATCGTTTGTGTTAATATTTGTATCCTATTAGATCAGGAAGAGGAAATTGCACCTATAAATCTAAATAAATCATAAAATTGTAATTTCTGAAAAAAAAATCTTCTCTAGGAATTAGATGACAAAACGAAAAATACATTTTAAACTTTCTTCAGATATTCATTTAGACTAGAATCCGAATCTAAGCACAATTGTTTACGAAGACGATATCTTGCCATATTAACCGTTTTTGCAGATGAATCAATTAACAAAGCTATTTCTTTTGATGTTAAATCAATTCTTAAAAGTGATGCAAGTACAATTTGATTCTTTGTGAGGTCAGGATGTATATCCTTTAATCTTGAAATATATTCTGTACTAATATTATCAATATTAGTAATTGTTTGTTTAATACTATTATTCTTTTTATGATATTGCGAAATAAATAATACTATTTTTTTAAGTTCACTCCTTATATCAAAAGGAGAAATAATGTACACTTTCTTAATTCGATCTTTAATCTTATTTAAAATATCATTCCTACTCTTGATATGAAATGCTAAATTTGTTAATTCTCGTTTGTTATTGTAAAGTTCAGATTCTAGTTGTCTTAATTCACTAGCAATGGTATTATAACTGGTCTCAGCAATTAGTTTATCTTTCTCATTTATTAACTGTTGAGCAATGAGATTCTTCTTGTTTCTGTATCTAATAACATAAACAAAAATTATAAGTATCAAACAAATTGCTCCTAACAGAATAAAAACGACCAGTTTCTGTTGCTTTTGAATGGTTAGCGTTTGTTCTTGTAATTTCAACTCTCTTTTTTGGGTAAATATTTTTCTTTCGGCTAACATCATCTCAGTATCAGATAATTTACGTATTGAAGGGAGTGAGTTCTTTAGTTCATAGTATTTATGCAAATAGGAGTAAGCTTCTTTATAGTTATTTAACTCTAAGTATAGCTTACGTCTATACTCGTAATTATCTAATATTAGTTCTGGCGTATTAACAATATTACTATATTTCAATGCAACATCAAGAAACATTAATGCTTTGTCGTAATTTTTAAGGGAGATATATTGTGTGCCCAAATTGTTGTAATTTTCACCAAGGCTCCACAAATTATAGGCAGTTTTGTTAATTCTAATGGCTCTATTAAGACTTTTTATATTTTCTTTATAATTACCAGACGAAACGGTGATGTTATTAAGTTCTGTTGCAATACCATCTAAATAGTTTAATTCCTCATATATTTTTAATGCTCTGGAAAAAAAAATAGTTGCACGATTGTTTTCACTATTTTTCAGAAATATTAAACCTGTACAATTCAATGTTTTTGCAATTCCGAGAGAATCTCCTTTTGTCTTATATATTTTTTGAGCTTCTTTTACAAATTTTAAAGCTTTCTCTTTATCAGAGAAGTTTCGATAAATCATAGCTTTTTCAAGGCAAGTTCTAGCTCGCAATACCGAATTTACAGGGCACATGTCATATGCATCGCAAGTAACTTCAAAGGCTAAATCGAAGAAACTTTGCTTTCTATAAATATTTGAGAGCATTATTTTAGCATTTATTATTGCCTCTGTATCATTAACAGATGTTGCCAATCCTAATGCTGTACGGCAGAAATACAAAGCTTTGTCTGGATTGTTATGTATATTACTCTCTACTAACAAAGTAAGCTCTTTATATTTCCCCTCGAATTGTATTGATGTTGAATCATACTGCCCTCCAGCTTGTAAGTGGAGAAATATTAAAAGGTTGAGAAATAGCATTATATATTGTTTTTGAGATTGCAAAAGCCTGAAATTGAGATATTATAAGCAAAACTTATCGCCACAGACTTCTGGTTACTGTGTATAATTGCCTTCATCCCAACTCAAATCTATTAATATATTTGGTTTCGCAATATAATTAAGTCCTAGATTCAAGTTAAAAATACAATTTATCTGACTTTTCTCCCATAAAATCAAATAAGTTATATTTTAAATTTATGCATTTAAATAAAAGGATACGAAAAAACCCAAAATGTGTATCTAACATTTGGGCTGCAATTCAAAGGATAGTGTCTCGCCCTGAATAAATCTGTGACATTTATTCAGGACGACACATAGTTTTGTAAAAGAAAATTGATCAACTAAAAAAACTACAAACAAGTATTTATAAGTTCCTCGAACTTCGGATTAGAAGGACGAGATGCAAAAGCATCAACCATCTTAAATTCTTGATCAATTACAATAAACCGAGGGATAAATGTAATGTTATAAGGTTTTATCTCCTTACCTTCTACACGACCATCGATATAATGATGAGCACTACCATGCTTGCTTACCATTTTTTTCCATGCTTTTATATTTCTATCGGTAGACATGGCTAAAAATACAACTGGTTTATTTGCATATTTTTCGCCAAGTTCTGCGAAATAAGGTTTTTCGTAACGACATGGTCCACACCATGTAGCCCACATATCAATTACAATTAATTTACCTTTATAATCGCTCAATTTTTTCAAATCACCATTGGGCAATTCGAAACTAAAATCAGGTGCTATTTTACCAGGTAACAAACAAGCATATACGAACCACTTGGTTTCCAATTCGTTTATATATCCTGGATTCTTAAGTGATTTCTGTAATTGAATTTTCGTTTTCTCCATTTCTAAAGAAACACCTTGCTTAAGACGTGAAATGAATTTATTAAGCTTCATAAAATCTTCTAACTCCGAACAGTATTGGGTATAAAATCCGTGTCTTTTACAATCCTTTAAAATGGCTCTACATTCAGGGAGTATAATATTTTCGGGCTGATTAAGACATTCCAAATAAGCTGCAATAGTCGTTCTATATCTTTTAATAAGTTTCTTACTTTCCTGAGAGATAGTTGCTCTACTCAACTTATTGATTTTTGCATCATAGGTGCAAAATTGGAAAAAGGTATTAGCAGCATTCAAAAATATTCGCGTTTTTTCTATTCGTAAAAAATCAGGATGTGCATCCTTAATAGCATTCAAAACATCTAATCGTGCCGAAACACAACTGTCTACAAAAGTTGCCAAACTTTCTTTACTCACTGCTTTGTGTCGTAAAGCAATACCTCCTTTTAAGAAAGAAGCCGCTGCAAAATAAGGTATCGTTCTTAAATAATTACAGGCTTCAGAAGCTGATCCCGTAAATAATTTATCCTTTTTTTTATCCTTCTTTATTTCAATATTCAAATCATCGCCAGGACAAAGAAAAAGATTCAAGCCATTCATTTTAAAATAACTTGGCTTATCTAAATCCCGATTAAATTCAAAATTATCAGTCGAATCTAAAATACTCGTAAGACTTTGCGTATCGTAGATATTATTTGCATTTATTTGAAGTAATTGAACATTTGTACTCCCATTACTTAATACTCCAGAAATATGAACGCTCTTGTCTTTTAGCGAACACGACACAGAAATCAATAAAATAAAGATGTAGATAAAACTTATTCTTTTCATTTTCTTCTATTTTAAAATAAAAAGGAGAGTTCTTACGAACTCTCCTAACAATAATTATTTGCCTGTAAAAGCCCAATCGGATTTATATGACCAACGAGAAGGACACGATTCAATAATCTGTCTGACTCTTTGTACCTGATCGTACGTAATTGAATTTTTACGACTATTTCGAATCATAATGTTACATCCCGTAAACCATTCTTCCGTGATATAACTTTTCTTAAATATTAGATCAGCTTTGTCAGTCATATAAGTATCTGAACAAAAGTCAGTATCTCCGTCAACGAAATTGGTAATCGAAGTGTATTTACCATTAACGTAACCGTATCTTTGATAATAATCCATTGATAATAATCCCAAGTAATAACCAACAATTGTACTCAATTCAAAGCCATCTCCAGTACTTCTATTTGCATTCAAAAAATCTTTATAATTCACCATAATACCCACATCCGTAAAATCGGTAATATCACCATTATCAAAACTTTCTACTGCATCAGCAGTTAAACCAGAAATTGCATCAGCCGAAGACAAAATTACCGTCGGAGCAACTGATTTATAGGAGTTAGCACCTGTTTCTGACCATGAACTTGCAAACTTTGTTAACCAAACATTCAAATATTTATTCGAATCCCAAATTAAATTATCGTTTATATACTCATAAATTTCATTGGCCGATAATTCCTCTTTCAATTGCACCATATTAACACCTTTAATTTTTAAAGGTTTGCCATACTTATCGTATTCAGCTAATTTAAAAGAGATTTTTGCATTTCCTCCATTCGGATTAGAAAGATTAATCTGATTATATATCAGATTCAATTTATCAATTTTATCCTGTAATTTGTCTTCAGGAACTGAGTAAGCAGGTCCTGAAGAGACAGGCGGAATTAGCAAATGAAAGATAATAGGATACACCACTTCCTCATAATTGGAAGCTGGCAAATTGCGCAGCTTAATTGAGATAGGCTTACTTTCCAATAATCCAGCTTTAGCTGTAAATTCAAGACTTCCAGCTAATGCATCATCTGTAGAAAACTTATTCCCTTCCAATTCCTTGCCTTGCTCATCGAAAACTTTAATGAAATCGTTAGGCAATTGGTCGTTAGGAATGACAAAAGTATCTAAGGTAATCGTATCCTTATACGTCTTTGTTTTGCTTTGATAAATCAAATGCTTTATCTCATTTGCGCCATATGCAATTGCATGAAACTCCATAAAAGAATTTCCATTGGCAATAAGTGTATTATGATCGGCTCTCAGCTCAATTATTTTAATATCGTCAGCCGAAACCCTCTGATCTAGAATAAGCTCATCATCTGGCGAACAGGCTATTAGCAACAAGAATAGTCCTGATACTATATAATTTAATAATTTATTCATATTTGATGTTTTTTTTATTCAAGACTAATTCCAATCTGGATTTTGAATAATATTATTATATTTCAACTCACTATAAACAGGAATAGGTAAGGCATATCTGTAATCATCAGCTTCTAGCTTGTATTCTATCAACTCATTACTATCTTCAGCCTTTCCTAATCTGGTTACGCTTAATCCCAATCGTTTCATGTCTATCCAACGATATTCAAATTCATAACAAAATTCTTTTCGTCTTTCGTTCAAAATTTCGTTTAATAAATCATTACCCGAATACGTTGTAAAAGAAGGTATTCTTGATTGTTTAAATTGTTCTAAAACAAGCTTTGCTTGGTCGGTATTTCCAATTCTGAAATTGGCTTCTGCATTTACTAAAAAGGCATCGGCAATACGAAACATATGAGCATATTCGCGAACAAAATAACCATAATTCCATTTCGTAACCGTCATATTTGAACCAAAAAATGCACTTAGTCTGATATCATCAGCATCGTACAGTTGATATAAATCTTCAGAAGCATGCTGTCTGTTTGAAGGTTTGGTTCCAAATGGAGCAGCTAAATTTGATTTTTTTGATTTTTTACTGAATATGCTTAACAATGATAATTTATCATTCTTAAATATTCCGGCATACCTAGGATTATACATTGCTTTATAATCGGTAGAACGACTAATCAGATCAAAGTTATTCACAAGCTCAGCAGAATATTGCGCTGCTTTGCTCCAATCATCATTTTCTTTTGCACCCGAACCAGCCTTGTACCAATATACTTTAGATAATAATAGGTTCACAATTGGCTTAGAATAAAACACATTCCAATCAGTTGCTTCCATTTTATAATCTAGAACAGTTGTTAAATCATCAATTATCTGCTTGTATATTTCGGTTTGTGTTAGTCTTTTACCTCCAATAATTATTTGAGGATTTAAAACCAATGGAATTCCTAATTTATCGTTCTCATAAGGAGAAAACAGCTGTAATAGCTTAAAAATACAATATGATCGAAAAACGATTGCTTCTGCTCTCACTTGCTTAAATTCAGCAGAACTCTGATCTGTTAAACCGTCCAAAGAAGTAACAACTTCGTTTAAATAGCCAATGGTGGCATAAAATTCACGCCAGGTTCTATCTGCAAACCCCTCCGATTTCCAATTTACAGCAGCATAATATTCACTACCATAATATCGACTACCATAAACACTTTTCATAAAAACAGACATGTCGAAGTCATCACCATACAAGCAACAATCTACCAATAAGTTTCGATGCAAAGGAAAACCTATTTTCGAACCATTAAAACGAATGTTCTGACCATTTATTGATGTTAAATTAAATAAATAGGCTGACATCACACTCTTAATCTCGGGCAATGATTCAGTAACAATTGTATTTTTAGGTGGTAGATCGAGATATTTTTCACAAGATGAGAACCCGATTAAACAGGTTAACAATAGGTATATATATTTTTTCATTTTCGCTTTGTTTTAAAATCCAACATTAATACCAATCATATATTTACGCGCACTAGGATAACCAAAAGCGCCCATTGTTTCAGGATCGATACCTTTGTATTTGGTAAACGTAAATAAGTTATGAGCATTAAAATTTATTTTCAATCTTGATATTGCTAATTTATCACATATTTTTTGTGCTAAATTATAACTCAAAGATGCATATGAACATTTCAAAAAGCTACCGTCTTCAATTTCCGAATCGAAGAAGTATTTTGTATAAGCACTGTAATAATTTGAAGAGTACACAGGAACGTTAGTAACATCGCCTACTTTTCGCCATCTGTTTTGTTCACGTTCTAGTAAATTTAATTTTGCAGAACTTAGTGGAGATCCAACTCCTGGTCTGAAAGATTTAATTTTATGACCTGTCATAAAAGTAAACTGAGTACTGAAACTTAAACGTTTATAAGTTAACATGGTTCCAAAACCACCTGTAATTGGTGGATATCCTTCTCCCAAATATTTAAGTGCTTTATTGGAAAATTCTGAATCCATATCAATGACATAACGACCATCGGCTCTTTTATGTCCTAAAGCATTTCCTTTATCATCCCTCGCATCGATATAAGCCAAAGGGTGACCTGTAGCCTGATCGACACCAGCAAACTCGTAACCATACCAAGCATTCACTGGTTTGTTTTTAACAAATAAGCTCCCAATACGATAATTTTTACTGCTTACAGGCAAATCTGCAATCGACTTATAATAAGTATCTGTTACTTTATTGTTATTTAAAGAAATATTAAAAGAAGTTGTCCATCTAAAATTTTTAGAATCGATATTAACCGTACTTAAGGAAAATTCATATCCACTGTTTCGTAAACTGGCTACATTCGCTCTTACAGAATTCCGACCCGTTGATGAAGCTGTTTTCAAATAATCTAAAACATCTCTTGTGTCATTATTGTAATAGTTAATTGTTCCGTTAATGCGACGTCTGAACAACGAAAAGTCAACACCTATACTTCTATCTTCTTTTTTCTGCCATTTAATAGAAGGATTTCCTGGAGTAATATAGGTAGGAACCAATTCGCCATTATATCGGAAAGATGATGATGTATACTTTAATGTTGTAAATGGATATGCACTGTGGTCGATACTTCCTGTAAAACCATAAGATGCACGAACAGATAAAACATCTACAAAATTGACATCTTCCATAAATGTTTCTTTATAGATATTCCATTTACCACTAATATTCCAAAGAGGTGTAAAACGATTGTCAGTTCCTATAATATCAACTCCATCTTTACGAAAACTTCCACTAATTACATATTTATCATCGTAGGTATACGACATGGTTGCAAAAAACGAAGCACTTCTGTTTTGATATTCACTTGTTTTACCCAAATTATCCATAGATAAATCTCCAGCATCAATTCCTTTTAAATTGGGATACCCAATTAAACCATATTGAGGTGCATATTCAGGACTGTAATTCGCAAAACGATTTGATTCTTTAGACGATATTTCTTGTCCCAAAATCATATTAAAAAAGTGAATGTCTTTAAATGATTTTGCGTACTCCAAATGATTACGAAAGGTATATGAATCAGATCGAGTAGTCGATTCTCTTAAGGATCCCTTATTCATATAATCAGGTATTTCCTTCTCGGCATAAACATTGTTTAACCAAGCAGAAGCTTTAGAAGAATAAGTTCCAGGAAGCATTTCTCTTCTAGCATGCGACGAAGTAGCACTAATGGATGATTGAGAAACAAAAGTTAATCCATCCAATAATTTATACTCCAATTTCAAGTTCATTGTATTACTAACATACCTTGTTTCACTTGTGTTGGCATTCAAATCCTCCAGTACATTCACATCATACTTATAACCATCTCTTATTTGACTAAGATCTGATTTAAAGGTTCTGTCATAGGCAAAAGATCCATCCTCATTATAAGGCTTTTCGTAAGGATTGGCAAATGTTGCATAACGTAAAGGATTAATTATAGAAGCTGAAGACCTGTCGTTTCTGACACTTGAACTCAGTTTAAAATTTATTCGCAATTTATCGGTAAAATCATGAGTAATTCTCAGGTTTGCGCCAAAGTTATTATACTTATTATTGGGCATAATTCCTTTCTGAGAAAGGTAATTTACCGAAGAGTAAAATTGTGTTTTCTCACTACCACCAGACATGCTAACACTATGATTTTGACTTGTTCCTGTACGAAATATTTCGTCGTACCAATTGGTATTTACACCTCGTAGTGTCTCTATAGCCTTTTCAGCATCAGCTCTCGAAACAACACCCCTATCCACATCTTTTAACAATTTAAACACCCTTCCATCAATAGTTACATGAGGAAAATCATTATGTAAAGATCTTTCGAAATTAATCTTATCATTAGAGTCCATCATGCTTAATCGACTATGCGGCGCTTCTTCTATTGAAAAGGTAGATCGCACATTGATGTAACTTTTGCCTGCAGTACCTTGTTTTGTTTTTACAACAATGACTCCATTGGCAGCTCTTGATCCATAAATTGCTGTTGCTGCAGCATCCTTCAAAATAGTGATACTTTCAATATCATCAGGAGAGATATTTCCAATACCATTAGTCAACACGCTAGATTCAAAAGAAGTTCCATCAGCAACCGAAGGTAAATCGCCTTGCAAAGGCATACCATCCAAAATCCATATTGGGCTTGTATTTCCTGTTAATGAATTGATTCCTCGTATACGAATTTGAGCCGAGCTTCCAGGACGCCCAGAGGTGTTCATCGAAGAAACACCTACTAACTGACCTTTCAAAGCATCCTCTACCGAAGTGATTCCTTTGTTTACAATATCGGCAGCGGTCACTGTTACTACTGCACCAGTCATTCTTGTTTTCTTAATCTCTTGGTAACCTGTCACAACAACTTCACCTAAAGCTTCAGAATCATATTTAAGAACAATATCAATCTCGTTCTGCCCAGTATATTTAACCTCTTGAGAAACCATTCCTATAAATGAATAAACTAAAACAACTTTATCTAACTTCAGATTAAGTTTATATCGACCATTCATATCAGTAGAAACACCTATAGAACTCCCTTTTACCACAATAGAAACTCCTGGCAATGGGACTCCAGTCTCATCGATAACTTTACCTTCAAGTCCTTTTTTTTCTTGCTTAATTTTGGTCTTAATAACAATTGGACTCTTCGTAATCAAAACGTAATCATCAACAATCTCATATTGCAAAAGAGCTTGTTCACAGATAAGTTCTAATGCATCCTCCAAGCTCACATTAGAAATTTCTATATCAACATTCAAATCCTGACTAATCTCTTTTTCACTATACATGAAAAAACTGCCTGTTTGAGCTTTCAGTTCTTTGAAAACTTCTCTTACAGACATTTCACCAGTTTTTAAACTCACTTGTTGCCCAAGCATCACAGATGCTGATAGTTGTAGTGTACATACCAAAACTAAAAATACGCTTATCTTCATCACACGTACAATTTTTTGAATGGAAAGCGACATGCACCTCCATTTCTCTAATTTTTTCATAAATTTGTATTGAGGTTAGTAAATACCATTGCGTCAACAATGGTGTTAATTATCACAAACGGGAGATACGTCAATATCTTCCGTTTCTTTTTTGCTTTATCTATAAGGCATTTCAACTCTACTCAATGCCCAATTAGTATTATTGTACTTTGGTAAGCTCTGCTATAA
Organism: Marinifilaceae bacterium; assembly: GCA_016744515.1. Taxonomy (GTDB): domain Bacteria; phylum Bacteroidota; class Bacteroidia; order Bacteroidales; family Marinifilaceae; genus Ancylomarina. The sequence continues at coordinate 20,731 of JADGEF010000062.1, forward strand.
GCATACTATTTTCTTCCAACAATAATGTGTTTTCCTTTAATTGCAAAACTAACATGAGCTACACGCTCAATCATCTTTAAGGCATATTCAACAGAATTCTCTTTTTCAAAAGCACCAGTAAAACGAATATGCTTGTATTGTTTCTCTGTGAAAAAGAAATCTACATCGTAAGATCGACTCAATTGTGTCATAATATATTCCAGTTCCACATTTTCAAATTCGTAAATACCATCAACCCAGGATGTATACAAGTAAGTATCTACTTTATTTATTGTTATTTCATTTTTCCCACGAATAATGATTGACTGATAACCAGGATTTAACAACTCTGTATTTCCTAGATTATTAATTTGTACAGATCCTTCAACTAAAGTTGTGGCTATAAACTCTTGATCATGATAAGCTGAAACATTAAAGCTTGTTCCCAAAACCTCAACTTCTGAATCATGAGAATGTACTATAAAAGGTGCTTGTTCATTATGAACCACCTCAAAATAAGCTTCTCCATTCAAATAAACATCTCTTTTATTAGATAAGAACTCAACTGGATAATGCAGCTTCGTATCAGCATTCAATCTCACCTTAGTTCCATCGGATAAAGTCAATGAATACTCACCTCCCCTTGGAACCTCAATTGTATTATATTTAAGTTTACTTTTCTCGCTGGCTTGACCTATATAAGATATGTTGTTCAAAGAATCCTTGGCAATTTTCAGACCTTCTTTATCTGAAATGATTTGTTCTTTATCATTCTCTAATTTTATAGTGGAGCCATCTGCAAGAGTAAGAGTAGCTTCTTTCTTTCCTTGATTTGTTAATTCAGCAAAATTGTAATCTCTTGAGAAATCGACCTCCTCAACTTCACGCATTAATATAAAAGTACTAACGAATGCAACTATTAGAACAGCTGCTACATAAGGCAACCATGAATATAAATTTCGTACCTTAGATTTTTTAATTACTCTACTTATTTCACTCCAAGCTTTTTCATCATCCAATTGATCAACAAAAGCAAGCGCTCGACCATTTGCATAAAGATGTCTGTAATGATTAAAAAGGTCTCGATTTTCTTTTCCTTCATTAAGAAAAGCTTTAAGTTCCCTTTTAGCATCATCAGACAATTCTCCTTTCGAATAGTCTTTAACCCATGTGATAATATTTACTTCTTCTACTTTCATTTTAATCAAAAATTGTGTGCACTCCACTAATATGATACAGGAATCTAAAAATGGGTGACAAAAAATTAAAAAAATATCTCTTAGCCCAATTTTATAAATCGTAAATTTGATAATAAAAAACGAAAAATATGGAAAGGTAAAGAGTCCCTATAGCTACCAAGAAAAGGATAGAATAAGAACATTAATAAGAATAATCCGAAATCTAAAATATGTATAAACCAATACGAATAACTGAGAATTAATTATTCAGGTAGTTTACATCTAAGGGACTCAAGAGGAGTTTAATATACCAATCAATTTAAATACTCAGTCTGGCTTACAATTGCAACAACACTATGGTAGCATAATCATTATGATGATATCTAAAGATGAACGAAGTTGCTTTAGTGCTCTTGAAAAATGTGTTTTTATGGTATTGACAGAAACATCAAGATCTTCGGCAACTTCTTTATACCGCTTATCATTAAAGATAATCGCTTCGAAAACCAATCGACTTTGAGGAGGTAAAGCATCCAGTTCTTTGTACAACTTCTGCTTTTTCATCTCTAAATCTTCCTTATCAGGCGTATCTTCCATTAGTATATCAAACTCATCATCCAGTTCTTCAATTCGATATTTATTATTCTGACGAAGATAATTTAAAGAATTATTCTTAACAGCTGTAAAAAGATATGATTTTATGGAACCATGTAATTGCTCTACTGATCGTTTTTCCCAAAATTTAATAAAAACCTCTTGAACCAAATCTTCTGCCAAATCGAAAGAATCGATGTACTTAAGAGCAAAGACACAGAGTGGAGAATAGTAGGTATCAAACATTTGGCGCAAACCAGATTCGTCGCCATTCTTTAAATTTTGTATGATATTCTGTTCTTGATCTTTCATAGGGGAGCTCAAAAATAGAAAAATATATCAAACTTGTTCAATT
>JADGEF010000063.1:0-20580 GCA_016744515.1 Marinifilaceae bacterium
ACTTATTATTTAAACGAAGCTAAAAAACTTGATAAGCAAAAAATGTTATCTGCTCAAGTCAAAGAGATTGAAGCGATGATGAAACGTATTTAAGTTTTATTAGTCAATAATATAAAAGCCCTGATTTGTACTACAAGTCAGGGCTTTCATTTTTATAGATTTTGTATTTTTTTATTAATGGCTTTCCAATACGCTTTATGAAAATTCATACTTTCATCGTCTATCCATTCAGGAAAGAATTTTGCTTCACCTTGTGGCGTGAATTGTACCTTGTCCGTTGGGTTATAAAAACCAGATCGTTCAGGATGGAATTGTATACCAAACACATTTGGGTATTTTTTGTGGTAGATCGCTTCAATTATTTTTCCATCGGTAGATAATGCCGAAACCTTAAATCCTTTTCCAAGCTTCTTTACTGCCTGATGATGATAGGAGTTAACTAGTGGTTGAGTTTTTTTGTTAACCTCAGTCAGCTTACTAAAGAAAGCACCTTTAAATGTGATGTTGTGAAAGTGAAAGCCAGTAAGATCGAATTCATCATTTTTAGACATCTGCTTATAATAATTTCTATGAATTTCATTTCCCTTGAGATGTGATAAGCCATTAGATTCGTTACTGTTATAGATCTCAGATGGAATATCTTGAGTTAAAGAACCACCACATGCAATATTCATTGTTTGCATACCAAGACAAATGCCATGAATTAAATAGTTGGGTTTTTGTTTTAAAAGGGCTGAATATTCTTTGTTTTGATAGCCTCCCAATAGGTGATATATAAATGATGCTTCGAAATAATGACGGTAAGGGTCGTAAACCTTAGTTAAAGGGTTTTGTTTTTCACCATAAATTGCTGAAGGTATATCAGGTCCACCAAAGAAAAAGACAGCTGAACTATTCTCAAAGAGTTCTAGAAACTCATCACTCACTTCATTCTTCTGATAGAGTTTCTCAATTTCTAGGCTATCCTTAAGTTCGACTAGATACATATTAAGAGAAGAAATTGTATCAAGTACTGATTGAGAATCCTTATAATCATATTCTTCATTAGAATGATAAAGACCTATCAGTTGAATATGATTCAAATCCAACAAGCCCTTGTTTGCAAGTGTCGATAGAATATTGATGTTAGTAACAGTAGGGTGGGCAATTATGATGCGTTTATTAAAATTGTCTGGCAATGGTTTTAGCAGTTGCGCTTGCAATAGACTGACATGTAAAAACAAAAATAAGAGTAATTTAAATTTCATTGTAAATATATTTTTCAGTTAGTTCATCGGTTTCATAAATTTATTTCAAAAATACATTTTTATATCAGAAAATTATTTTTCTCGATGATTCAAAAAAAACTATCAAATTAAATATAACGAATGTTTGCAAGTTATTTAGGGCTTGCTGAAAACACATAATTTGTTATCAATCAGCAATACACCTTACTTTCCGCTAGTTGTGGTGCATGGTTTTTATTATCTGATAGTCTTAAAACCATACACTTATGATAAAATATTCATTTCACTCTCATAATTACTTGAAATAAGATACCAAAGAAATCCAGAATTGGATATTTAAAATTAATGCAAAAAAAAAGATCGACACTTTCGTATCGATCTCTTTGTGCGGATGAAGGGACTCGAACCCCCACGCCTCTCGGCACTAGATCCTAAGTCTAGCGCGGCTACCAATTACGCCACATCCGCATTTCATTTGATTGCGATGCAAAGATGGGTATTTTTTCTTTCCCTCCAAACCTTTTCAAAATAAAAATATTACTACAAGTCTTTATTAATAGGCAATACAGGGTCAAACCTTCTGAATTCCAAGTTTGTCGAACGATTAAAAAAAATAAATTTCTAAGAATATTTCTTAATCTAGATTAAAAAAGAAGGTCAATGCATATGCTTCGACCTTCAAAAAACGTTTTATACGATTAAAACTATTTATTTTACTGGTTTTGTATTTGACATTCTTAAGATAATAAATCCAAGTAAGCCTGATACAACTGATGCTATTAATACTGCAATTTTTGCTTGATTTAGAATTGACGGATCAGAGAAAGCAAGTTGTGAGACAAAAAAGGACATGGTAAAACCAATTCCTCCCAAAAAACCGATTCCAATAATCTGTGACCAGCAAATTTTCTGAGGTTTTTGTGCAAAGCCCATTTTCACTCCTAAATATGAAAACAGGAAAATGCCAAGAGGTTTCCCAATAAATAAACCTAGAATTACCCCTAAAGAAATAGGATTTAAAATATTACCCATAACATTCCCATCTAATATTACTCCTGCATTTGAAAAAGCAAACAGGGGAACTATTAAGTACGCCACCCAAGGATGAAATAGATGCTCTAACCTTTGTAAGGGGGATATTACTTCTATACAATTTCCTTCTACTGCGCTAATTGAGGATTGTATGTTTTTCTCCTTTAATTTTTTATCTTTTACAAGAGTTGTTCCTAATTCTTTCAATAGAACTGTGTTGGATCGAATGAATTCGGAAACATTCCGATTTGCTCTAGCAGGTATTGTAAATGCTAATAGAATACCTGCTAGAGTTGCATGCACACCCGACTTTAACAGGGTAAACCATAACAACACACCTAAAATTAGAAAAACAGACAAGTTTCTAATCTTTAATAAGTTAATGATCCATAAAATAACATATATACCACCACCGTAAAGAAGATATACCCAATCTATTTCACTTGTATAGTATAGAGCAATTACAATGACAGCGCCTATATCATCAACAATGGCAATTGAGGTTAACAATAGTTTTAGTGAAGTAGGTATTCTTTTACCCAGAAGAAGGAGTATTCCTAAGGCAAAGGCAATATCTGTTGCCATCGGGATTCCCCAACCATGCGTTCCCGATCCTGTTTGGTTAAAAAGAATATATACCAATGCAGGTACAGTCATACCTCCAATTGCTCCAAAAATAGGTAAACTTGCCTTTTTTATTGACGATAAGCCTCCTGTGAGTAATTCTCGTTTTATTTCTAATCCTACAACAAAGAAAAAAATTGCCATTAAGCCATCATTAATCCAGTGCAATAGGCTTTTACTTAATTGCCATTCACCTAAATGAATCCCGAAATTCTGTTTCCAGTAAGCTAAAAAAGATTCTCCAAATATAGAATTAGTCAAACCCATTGCTAAAATGGTGAAAAACATCAAAACGATTCCTCCAAATGCTTCCATTCGTATAAATTCGACAAGAGGGTCCTTAATTCTATCAAATATTCTTTTTTTCTTCAAAAATTGTATCATCATTTCTTTTTTTTCTGACTTAATATCAATACTAATTCTTTAATAGGGATTAATTAAACTAACACTAAACGCCTAAATTAGTTTAGTACATGGTAGTAATACAAATCACTGTATATCAGCAGGATGAACCACTTGGCGTTTTGGTAAGATATTGATTTTCATTATTTTAGAAGAATGATGTCACTCATTTTTCTAATGGAGAAAATCAACGCTGAATGCAAAAATAAGGAATTCATATCAATACTGAATATTCATTTTGAAGGAAAAATTAATTTATCACGATCAAAGCTTATATCTATGTTTGTATTTGCTCCATGCAAAGTTCAAACAGTTGGTTTCGAAAAAATGGCTAATGCATTTGCTAGTAGTGCATAAGCAGCTTCGAGTTTGCGACGTGTTCAACGTTTTATCGCAAATTTTGCTTTAGACTCAGACTTAGTTGCTAAGCTAATATTTAGACTATTACCTGAAAAAGAGAATCTTAAGTTCAGTATTGATCGAACTAATTGGAAGTTTGGGAAAACTAATATTAATATTTTTATGCTAGGTGTAACATACCGTATAAAAAGGAAGAGAATAAACAGCCCCGGAGCAAGCCCACAAGGTATTTAATGGAATCTCACTTTCGTGAGATATTCTTTTTTAAGAGACAAGTCTCTTGTTTATTAGTAGAAAATATGCTTTTAAAGCGTTATGAAAACCTTAGTTTTTCAAACTTTCCTCTGCAACTCCGAGGCAAGCCTCGAGGAATTCTATTGATTAAAATAATTTGGAATACACTTAAATGTTTTCGTGCAAATACTGAAGCAATATTTCTATATTGGGATTTAAAATAAAAATTGAATGAATAAGGAAGCTATAATAAACAAAACGATTGACTTCGTAAAAACTGTATTGGCTGATGCTGAAGGAGGTCACGATTGGTGGCATATTTATCGCGTATGGAAATCAGCAAAGCAAATTGCACAACAAGAGAATGTTGATCTCTTTATTGTTGAGTTGGGTGCTTTACTCCACGATATAGCAGATTCAAAGTTCCATAATGGGGATGAAACAGTGGGTCCACGTATAGCTCGAGAGTTTTTGCAATCACTAAACGTGGATGAGGAGACGATAACTCACGTTGAGAATATCATACTAAATATCTCGTTTAAAGGAGGAAATCAAAAGCAGAAGTTTAAATCGGATGAGCTCGATGTAATACAAGATGCTGATCGACTTGATGCATTGGGAGCCATCGGTATTGCAAGAACCTTTAATTATGGCGGACATAAAAATAGAGAGATCTATAATCCCAAAATTAAGCCGAACTTGAATATGACCAAGGAAGAGTATAAGAATTCTGATGCGCCTACCTTGAATCATTTCTATGAGAAACTACTTCTTTTAAAGGAAAGAATGAATACTGTGTCGGGTAAGAAAATGGCAGAACAACGTCATGAATTTATGAATGCTTATCTCAATCAGTTTTATATGGAATGGGAAGGGGAATCTTAATTTTAAAAAAATAAAAATGAATTTAACTATAGAATTAAGATCCGGTCGATTGTTGTTACGTTCAGTGCATTAATAGGTGATATAGGTATCCATTTTCTTGATGAGGAGAATTATCAAGCTGAGATAGGTTGTACATTAGCTAAAAGCCAACATGGTAAAGGCATTGATAATGAAGCATTGAAAACCACCATCAACTATCTTTTTGGAGTTCTTAACAAATATCGCATAAGCTGTTCTGTCGACCCTGACAGTGTAGCCTCTATTAAGATGGTTGAAAGGCTTGGTTTCAGAAAAGAGGCTCATTTTAAGCAGAGCCTTTTAATTGATGGAGAGTGGGTTGATGATATCGTTTACGCACTATTAAAGAGTGAGTGGGGTAAATAGAACTTATTCACCTAATCCTTAAAAATCGCTAGCTCGCTTTGAATCATTGTCCTTAAATAGTCGTATTTTTGTAGATCGCTATCAGTTAATTTTTAGCGACTGAATACCGAATTTTAACATGATAGATAAAAAAGCTATGCTTCCAGATAAGAAAGAACACGCTAAAATAAAATCAAGATTACATTCTCGTAACAAGAATCGGGAGCGTTACAATTTTAAAGAATTACTTGAGTCATGTCCTGACTTAAAGCCTTTTGTGATATTGAATAAATACGACGATCAATCAATCGATTTTGCAGACCCCAAGGCAGTAAAAATGCTGAATAAGGCTTTGTTGATTCATTATTATGGTTTGAGCGAATGGGACATCCCTGAAAATTATTTGTGCCCTCCAATTCCTGGTAGAGCCGATTACATTCATCACATTGCAGACCTCTTGTGTAGTAGCAATTATGGTGAAATGCCAAAAGGAGAGAAGATTACCTGTTTTGATATTGGTGTTGGTGCCAATTGCATCTATCCAATTATAGGACGAACTGAATATGGATGGTCTTTTATTGGAACCGATATTGATCCAATTGCACTAGCTTCTGCTAACAAGATAATCGAATTGAACCCGACACTTAAGGGAGGGGTAGAGTGCCGATTACAACCTAGCAGTAAGGATTACTTTTATGGTGTCTTTACACGCGAAGAACGTGTTGATATGACCGTATGTAACCCACCATTCCATGCTTCGGCCGAAGATGCACATGCTGCTTCGAAACGTAAGGTGAATAACCTTAATGAGAAGAAAGTTAAAACACCAACATTAAACTTTGGTGGACAGAAAAACGAATTATGGTGTGAAGGTGGCGAAGGTCGCTTCTTGAAAACTATGATTTCGGAAAGTAAGAAATTTGGTAAGAGCTGTTTTTGGTTCTCAAGCCTTGTTTCCAAGCAGTCGAGTTTAAAGATGGTTAATAAAACCCTACAGGATCTTGGTGCTGAGAAAGTTGAAGTCATTCCTATGGGGCAAGGCAATAAAACTAGTCGTATTGTAGCCTGGACCTTTTTGACAGCTGAAGAGCAAAAAGAATGGAGAAAGACTTATTGGGAATAGAATTATAGCATCGCATAATTAGAAGAGGTAAGACAGGTTTGTTTTGCCTCTTTTTTAGTTGTAATAATTTAGGTTTAAAAATAATGATGCGCAATCTTTTAAAAAATATTATAAAAGATTACGTTTCTTTAAAAAATAAATTTACTTTTATCCTGTAAATAAATTCAAATCTAAAGAAACCCAGATTGAGACTAGAATTCAAATATGAAAAAGAGATAGAGGGGACTGCAAATGCAAGAAGCAGAAAACAAAAACAATACCGCAAAATTGTTTCATTCTTGTATGATAATGGAAATGCCTCTATTGCTGAAATTGTAAAATTTTCAAAAATCAGTCAACCATTGGTTGCCTCATTAGTTGAAGATTTATTGGTTTTTGGTATTCTACTTGATAATGGAGTAGGAGAATCAATAGGCGGAAGACGTCCGAATATATTTTGTATTAATCCAGAATATCAGTTTGTTGTTGGTATAGATATTAATTTACACACGCTAACGATTGCTTTGTTCGATTTGAGTAACAAATTAGTTAGTCGAGTAGAATACAAGAATTTTGACTTAGAAAATTCATTAGGATATGCCGATGAGTTGGTTAATAAGATTAATGATTTATTAAGAAAAAAGAAGGTGCCAGCTACTAAAGTTCTAGCAATGGGAGTTTCAATACCTGGTTTAATAGATGCTAAGAATGGTATTTCATTTACACATTTAACTTTCCACAAAGATGGGTTAGCTGTTTTCTTAAGTGCGAAATTGGGCTTTTCTGTTGTTCTAGATAATGATGCTAGAATGATGGCCTTAGGTGAGAAAGCATTTGGAAAAGCAAAAGGGAAAAAAGATGTATTATGTCTGAATCTAAGTAATGGGATTGGACTTGGTATTATTTTAAATGGGAAACTCTATAGTGGGAAGAATGGTTTTGCAGGTGAATTTGGACATATTTTAATTGATCCTGATGGTGACCTGTGTTATTGTGGCAAAATAGGCTGTTTAGAAACCTTAACCTCTGGAACAATCTTAGTGCGAAAAATTAGAGAGGCTGTTGATAATGGCCAACCAAGTTTATTAAGCAAGTATAAAGGAGAAGGTAAGAAAATTGATTTGAGAGCAGTCGTAGACGCTATTATTAAAGGCGATCAGTTTGCGATTGATCAATTGAATAAGATGAGTGAATATCTGGGGAGAGGTTTGGTGACTTTAATTCACCTGCTTAACCCTGAAATGATAATTTTTGGTGGGAGATTGGCTCATACAGGGAAATATATTGTGGATCCTGTGAATATGGTTCTGAATAAGTATGCTATGGATAGAATTAGCTCAGAAACTGAAGTTGTATGTTCCGATTTATTGGATGATGCCGCATTAATGGGAACCCTGTCCAATGTAATGAAAGACATTTAAATAATTATTAAAGATTAGAAATAGATATATGAAACCGACACTATTAGTTCTTGCAGCTGGAATGGGAAGCCGATATGGTGGCTTAAAGCAGATTGATCCAATTGGCCCTTCTGATGAAACGATTATTGATTATTCAATTCATGATGCGATTGCAGCTGGTTTTGGAAAGATCGTTTTTGTTATACGCGAAGGATTCGAAAAGGAATTTAAGGAGCTCTTTAATACAAAACTTGCAGGGAAGATTGAAGTTGATTACGTAAATCAGGAAATTAATAATGTACCTGATGGAACTTATTACAATGTCGCTCGTGAAAAACCATGGGGGACTGGACATGCTATATTAATGGCTAAAGATTGTATTAATGAGCCATTTGCAGTGATTAATGCAGATGATTATTATGGTGTAGAGGCTTTTTCTACAATGGCTGATTTTTTGATAAACTCAATTTCCGATCAAGAATATGGTATGGTGGGATATCAACTTGCTAACACCATTTCCGAAAATGGTTCTGTTTCTCGTGGGGTTTGTGCAACAAATGTAAGCCAACATTTAGAAACCGTTATAGAACGAACTCATATAGAGAAATTGGAACAGGGAATCGCCTATAAGGAAGATGAAAAGTGGACTTCAATTTCAGGTGATACAACTGTGTCAATGAATTTTTGGGGATTCACCCCAGAGTTGTTTATTCATCTTCAAAAGCAATTTGTAAGCTTCTTAGATGAAGAAGGACAAGCATTAAAGTCTGAGTTCTTTATTCCTTCTGTTGTGGCGAAAATTATTGCTGATAGTAATACAAAAGTAAGAGTGTTGAAATCTGAAGCGCAGTGGTTTGGCGTAACCTATCGTGAGGATAAAGAGAAAGCGACAAAGGCAATCCTAGATTTGGTTGATAAGGGTATTTATCCCTCAAAACTGTGGAGCTAGGCTGAGAGTTTAGAATAAGATAGAATAAAAGCCTCTGGCTTTATCAATGAAATTACCCTTAAGAGAAAAGAATGACTTTAATAAAATCAATATCAGGAATTAGAGGTACGATTGGCGGAAGACCAGGGCAGGCTCTAACACCTATGGATATAGTAAGTATTGCTAGTGCCTTTGGCATATGGTTACAAAATAGTGGTGCAAATAAAAAGTTAGTTATTGGGCGTGATGCTAGAATCAGTGGTGAAATGGTTAATCAACTTGTTGTTGGATCATTAATTTCAGTTGGTGTAGAGGTAATCGATTTGGGATTAGCAACAACCCCTACAGTCGAAATGGCTGTTACTGATATGAATGCTGGTGGTGGTATTATTATCACAGCTAGCCATAACCCTAAAAATTGGAATGCTCTAAAGCTTTTGAATAGTACGGGTGAATTTATTTCTGATCAGGATGGAAAAGATATTATTCAGTTGGTTGAAGATAAGAATTACACATACAACGAAGTTGATGAATTGGGCTCTTATACAAAAGAGGAGAATTACTTAGATAAGCATATTCAGCATATTCTAAACTTGAAATTAGTAGATGTTGAAGTTATTAAAGCCGCTAACTTTTCTGTTGCAGTTGACGCAGTTAACTCTGTAGGAGGAATAGCAATTCCTCGTTTATTAGAGGCTTTAGGGGTAAATCAAGTTTCTGAGATAAATTGTGTCGCGGATGGGCATTTTGCTCATAATCCAGAACCTCTCCCTGAAAATATTGTTGAAATCAGTGAACTTGTTAAAAATGAGAAACTTGATTTAGGAATTATTGTAGATCCTGATGTAGATCGTTTGGCTTTAGTTTGTAATGATGGAACGCCTTTTGGTGAAGAGTACACTTTGGTATCTGTTGCTGATTATGTTCTGCAAAATACTAAGGGGGCATTGGTTGCTAACTTATCGTCGACCATGGCTTTGAGAGAAATTGCAGAAAAACATGGTGTTGAATTTTACGAATCAGCGGTAGGTGAAGTGAATGTTGTGTCAGAAATGAAAAAGCAATCAGCTGCAATTGGTGGTGAAGGTAATGGGGGAGTAATTTACCCTGAATTACATAATGGTAGAGATGCCTTAGTTGGAGTCGCTTTGTTCCTGACTTATTTGGCTAAAAGTAAGATGACTTCTGCCGAATTGCGTGCAACATATCCTGATTATAAGATAGAGAAACAGAAAATTGAATTGGATGGTGTTGTTGACTTGGATAGTATACTTGATCAGGTTCGTAGAAAATTTCACGATTATCCAAGTAATACGATTGACGGATTGAAAATAACTTTTCCAGAAGGATGGGTGCATATGAGAAAATCCAATACAGAACAAATTATTCGTATTTATGCAGAAGCAACAACTGCAAAGTATGCTAAGGATCTAGCCGAATGCGTCAAGCAATTGATGGTAGTTACTGCTTAATATATCTGTTATTCAGGTATCAAGAATATGAAATTGAATTATTAATCTTATAAACTCATAGTTATGGTAAACACACAAGATGCAAATTCTCAATCGAAGAATTTTGTAATTCCATTAATTATTGTGGGAGTAATGTTCTTTGCAATTGGTTTTGCTCTAGGAATCAACTCTTATATTATTCCACTTCTTAAAAAAGCGTTGGATATATCTTCAGGCGAATCTTATTTAGTGATAGCAGCAACTTTTTCAGCCTTTCTGATTTTTGGATATCCAGCTTCATTAGTGATTGGGAAAATTGGATATAAACGAACCATGGCTCTATCATTTTTGATGTTTGCTCTTGGCTTTTATTTATTTATTCCATCTGCTCAAATGGAGAGTTTACCTCTTTTCTTAGTGGCTTCGTTTATTAGTGGTATGGGAAATACCTTCTTGCAGGCTTCTGTGAATCCTTATATTACCATATTAGGACCTATGGAGAGTGCGGCAAAGCGTATGAGTTATATGGGAATTGCTAATAAACTGGCTTGGCCTATTGCTCCATTATTTTTAGCACTAATTATCGGGAAAGACGTTGATAGTGTTTCTCTTACCGATATTAACATTCCTTTTTATATAATAATTGGAGTATTTGTTCTTTTAGGTGTATTGGCACTTATGGCTAAACTTCCTGAGGTAAAAGCTGTTGGTGAAGATGAAGACTCAGATGAAGTTTGTTTGTATGCAGAAAATAAAACGTCTATCTGGCAGTTTCCACACCTTTTATTAGGCGTACTTGCTCTTTTCTTATATGTTGGTGTTGAAACGGTATCCTTAGGCACTCTTGTTGATTATGCAACAAGCCTGGGTTTAGCTAATGCAGAATATTACGCATGGATTGCTCCTATAGCCATGGTTATAGGATATATTTGTGGAGCTGCTCTAATTCCTAAGTATCTGAGTCAGGCTACAGCCTTGAAAATTTGTGCCGTTACAGCTTTGTTTGGTTCGCTAATGGTCGTTTTCTCACCCGAAGATTTATCGATTTACTTTATTGCATTTATGGCCTTAGGTTGTTCATTAATGTGGCCAGCATTGTGGCCACTAGCAATGACCGATTTGGGTAAATTCACTAAGGCAGGTTCATCCTTAATGGTTATCGCTATTGTTGGGGGTGCTTTAATTCCAACCGCTTATGGTTTTATGAAAGATTCTATGGGTGCACAAGCTGCCTATTGGATATGTGTTCCATGTTTCCTTTATATTCTATACTACGGATTAAAAGGACATAAAATAAGAACAAAATAAAACATTATCATTTGGGTATGTTCAACCTTGTTGAGCATACTCTCATTTACAGATAGATTATGACTGATAAATTAACATTAATAGCTTCGAAATTCTCGATTGAAGGAAATATCGTAGAAATTAAACCTCTTGGCGAAGGTTTTATTAACGACACTTATATTGTTAAAACTGATTGTGAAAGCAATTATCTGTTTCAACGTAAGAATAAAAATATTTTTAAAGATGTACCATCAATGATGGACAATATCCTTAAGGTCTGCAGTCATATTAAAGCTAAAGTAGCTGCTGCAGGTGGTGATGTAAATCGCGAAGCAATGACTTTGACTTCAACTAAAGAAGGTAAATTATATTTTAAAGATGAAGAGGGAGAGTTTTGGGCAATGTGTCTTTTTATTAAAGATAGTGTGAGTTATGAATCTGCCGATACTCCTGAGTTGTCTTATGCTGGTGGTAAAGGTATTGGTAAATTTCAGTCGATGTTAGCTGATATGACTGAGCCTTTGGTAGATATTCTTCCGGGCTTTCATAACATTAGATTTCGTTTTGAGCAATGGGATGAGGTCTTAAAAAAAGACCCTGTAGATCGTAAGAAAGGTTTAAGCAAGGAGATTGCTTGGGTCGAGGAGAGAAGAGAAGAGATGCTTAATTTCTGGAAACTGGTTGAAAATGGGATCATTCCAACCCGCGTAACTCATAACGATACTAAGATTAATAATATTTTATTCGATAAAAAAGGCGATGTATTGTGTGTTATCGATTTGGATACAGTATTAAATAGTACAGTATTGAATGACTTTGGTGATGCCATGCGTTCTTACACCAATACAGGTTTGGAAGATGATGATAATCTTGAAAATGTCAGTATGGATTTCGATATTTTTAAAGGATTTACCCAAGGATATCTTCAGGAAGCAACGTCTTTCTTAACAGAATCAGAGCTTGAATATTTAGCATTTTCAGCTAAGTACATTACTTACGAGCAAGTTTTACGATTTCTGATGGATTATATTGATGGAGATAAATATTACAAAACCAAATCAAAAGAACACAACTTAATACGTACTCATGCGCAATATAAGTTATTAGTCAGTATGGAAGAACAGTTTTCGGAAATGAAAATGTTTGTTGAAGATTGCAATAAGCAATTTAATAATATATAATAAGATGAAAAATATATTCGATTCAAAAGTAGAACAAGCTTTCTACGAATTGTCTGGTGTTGAGGCGATCACCACAAAAATCCCTTATGTTGAAGTAGATAATTTCCCAAAATTAGGCTTAATGGCCTCTCTTCGTTTTTTGGAGTGGGTAGAGCAGAATCCGAAGGGAGTTATTAGCTTACCTACGGGTAAAACACCTGAGTATTTTATTAAATATACACAGTATCTTCTTGAGAATTGGAATAACAAAAAAGGTTTGAATATTCGAAGCCAGTATGGTTTAGGAAGTATGGCTAAACCTGATTTACGTGGTTTAGAATTTGTTCAAATCGATGAATTTTATCCAATTGATCCGACTCAGCATAATAGTTTTTATAACTATGTGATGAACTATTACATTAAAGGTTTTGGTTTAGAAAAAGATAATTCTTTGCTAATCAATTCCAATGAAATACCATTGGTTGATAACAAGCACTTTTTAGAAGTGTTTCCTGATTACACTATTGATTTATCATTACGTTACCGTGATGCGAAAAGTGTTGTAGAAGAAATGCAGCAAAAATCAATCTTCAAGATTGATAACTGGTGTACAAGTTACGAGCAGCAAATTCGTGATAAAGGGGGTATTGGATTCTTCTTAGGTGGAATTGGACCTGATGGTCACATTGCATTTAACACTAGAGGGGCAGACCATTATTCAACCACTCGTTTAACCAAAACGAACTTTGAGACACAAGCTGTTGCAGCAGGCGATCTTGGAGGTATTGAAATTTCACGAAACCGATTGGTTATTACTATTGGTTTGGATACAATAACACATAATACTGATGCTGTTTCAATTATATTTGCGGCTGGTGAGGCTAAAGCAGATATCGTAAAAGGATCATTGGAAAGTGAACCTGATGCTATTTACCCAGCAAGTGTTTTACAACGTCAGAAGAATAGCCGTTTTTATTTAACAACAGGTGCTGCTTGTAAATTAACTGATAGTGTAGATCGTTATTATAAGTCGGGTGATTGGTCGCATACCAAAACTGAGAAATCGATTATCGATTTGTGTAACAAATCGAATACCTATGGTCATCATTTAACTTTAGAGAATTTAAAAGCTGATCCATATACAAGTCAAATTCCTAATATAAATGAAGGAACTGTTCAAACAGTTATCGATTCGATTAAAGGGAAACTGGATAAGGGAATGAAACCAGATGAGAACGAAGTCGTTTATCATACAGGACCTCACCACGATGATATTATGTTGGGAATAATGCCTTACACAAATCGTCAAATGCGTTCGGCTAGCAACGATGTTCACTTCTCGGTTTTGACTTCAGGTTTTACAGCAGTAACCAATCAATTTGTCATCGATGTTCTTAAAGAATGTCAAGATTTTATTACCAAAGGAAAAATTGAGATGTTGAATTATCCAGACTTCTTTGAAGTTGGGTATTCTAAAAAATGGGATAAGGATGTTTATCATTTCTTGAATTCGGTAGCCGCTCGTAATACAAGTGGTAAACGAAGAGGTTTGTGTCACCGTTTAATTCGCTCTATTGTTGAAATCTGGAAGGTGACAGGAAAGGTAAACTTGGATGCAACTATTGAAAGTATCATTATAGATCTTGAAAGCTCTTACGATGGAGGAAAGAATTCTCCAGAAGTACAGAAGATGAAGGGTATGATTCGTGAGTTTGAAGAAGAATTGGTTTGGGCTCACTTTGGAACACCAGTAAAAAATGTTCATCATTTACGATTAGGATTTTATAAAGGAGATGTCTTTACAGAAACTCCTGAGAAGAATCGTGATATGCTTCCTGTTCTCGAAGAATTTAGAAAGCATAAGCCAACGACTATCAGTCTGGCAATGGATCCTGAAGGTTCAGGACCAGACACTCACTATAAGGTATTGCAAGCTATTGCAGGGGCTGTAAAAGAGTGGAAAGAAGAAGAAGATCTTTCGAAATTACGTATTATAGGTTACAGAAATGTTTGGTTTAAATATCATCCAGCTGACGCAGATACAATTGTACCTGTATCGTTGAATGCTTTAGATGTTCTTGAAAATTCATTTACTGAATCGTATATGAGTCAGGTGAATGCTTCTTTCCCAAGTTTTGAGTACGATGGGAAGTTTAATGAACTAACGCAAAAGGTTTGGGTTGATCAGTTGAAACAAATTCAGATGTTGTTAGGGAAGAATTTCTTCTATGAAAACAATCATCCTTTGGTTCGAGCAACACACGGACTGGTATATATGAAAGAAATGTCTGCTGACGAGTTTGTAGCTATGGCTCAAGACTTGGAAAAAGCAGTTGAAGAAAATCCGTTTTAGATCCACACTCTAAAATGGAAGAGGATTGGAGGAGCTTATAGCCTTCCAATCCTTTTTATATCCCTTAATTATCTGGATAATTATTCTCACATTTAATACAATATTTGATGAAAACATATAGCGTAAAAAAAATTGCATCTAATCAGTTGAAGCTAGATAATAACGTCATGAATCCTATTTGGGAGCAAGCAAATATTACTTCAGATTTCTCATTCCCATGGGAAGATAAAACACCGCCTAAAACTAATTTTAGAGCTTTATATGATGATGAGTTTTTCTATTTTAGATTCGATGTAGAGGACGATAATGTTTTAACGCATGTGAAGGAAAATCATAAAATGGAAGTTGTCGATTCTGATCGTGTAGAGATTTTTTTTAGACAAGACGACAAATTAAATCCATACTATTGTTTGGAGATGGATGCACGAGGACGTGTATTAGACTATGTGACCCGATACTATCGTGATTTTGATTACGAATGGCAGTGGCCTGGAACTGATGATCTTAGTGTGAAAGGCTCTGAGAATAAAGAGGGCTATATTGTAGAAGGAGCGATAAGTTTATCTTCTTTGAAAGACTTGGGTTTGTTGAAAAATAATGTTTTGGAAGCAGGTTTGTATCGTGGATATTGCATGCAATTGCCTAAGCCAGAAGCTGAGTTAAGATGGATTTCATGGGTGATTCCTGAAGTGGAGGAGCCTGATTTCCATATTCCATCTTCTTTTGGTAAGTTAGAGTTAGAGCAATAGAAATTATTAAATAGGCTTATATTCCAAGATAGAGAGCAGATACTTTCAGTTAATAACCATTTGCAAGGAAGTTTTCACTAGATTGAAATGCTGGCTAAAACACAAAAAAATATGAAAGATATAACAATAGGGATTGATATTGGTGGAACAAATACTGTTTTTGGATTTATAGACTCAGAGGGAAAATCTTGGGGTGAAGGGAGTATTCCAACTCAAACACAAGAACGTTTTGAAGACTACCTTAAGGATCTCTATAAAGCAATCGATCAAACAATAAAAAAATCTGAAGAGGATTTACACATTATTGGTGTTGGAATTGGCGCTCCAAATGGAAATTATAGAACTGGAACTATTGATAATGCAGCTAATTTGAGATGGAAAGGGATTTTAGATTTGGCTAAACTAGTTAGTGAAGAATTAAAGGTCCCTGTGAAAGTAACTAATGATGCTAATGCTGCTGCTCTTGGGGAAAGAATTTTTGGTGGAGCGAAAGACATGTCTGACTTTATGGTAATCACCTTAGGTACTGGACTAGGTAGTGGTATTGTTGTAAACGGAGACTTGTTGTATGGACATGATGGATTTGCAGGTGAAGTAGGACACATTATTGTGCGCCCAGGTGGACGTGAATGTGGCTGTGGACGAAGAGGTTGTTTAGAAACCTATGTTTCGGCAACAGGAGTGAAAAGAACGGCCTATAAGATGCTAGCAAAGCATTTAGGAGATAGTTCTTTAAGAGACGTCCCATTTAATCAATTAACAGCTAAGATGGTGGCAGATGCTGCTAATAAGCAAGATTTACTTGCAAAAGAAATCTTTGCATATACGGGTAAAATGCTAGGTGAAGCTTTGGCAAACGTTGCAACAATTACTAGTCCAAAAGCTATTTTCTTTTTCGGAGGGTTAGCAAAAGCTGGTGATTTACTTTTCGATCCAGTTCGTGAAACTCTGGAAAAAAATATTCTATTCCTTTATAAGGGTAAAATTAGTTTACTAGCGTCAGAACTTGGTGATGATGCAGCTATTCTAGGAGCTTCGGCCTTAATTTGGAATGAGCAGTTGTAGATCATTTATATTTCTAAATTATAAAAAAGCACTAAGGTTTTTTAATCTTAGTGCTTTTCATGTTTAAAGAGAGCTGAGTTCTTCCTAAATTCTAGCCGAACCTTTTGTATTGAAAATAGTCGGAGTTGAATCTATGGGGAAGTATTGCTTTCGAATTTAGGATTACAGTTTTATTTCTGATGTAAAAAAACATGAACGCTACACTGTAAGCCTAGTTAACTGTGAATATTAGATAACCTGAACCACTTGTTTTATTAACTATTTGTAGTAGTTTTATTTGAAAGTTTTTATAATACAAGAAGAACTTTTTTCCCATAAATCGATATTGATAATTTAATGATGAATAATCTTATTAGAAAACAAATAATTCTAATCTTAATATTATGTTGGTTTGTGAATATTAAAGCTGAAAATAATCAAATACTTATTATAAGTACTGATGGAGAGAATTATCCAGCGTCAAATATTTTAATTGAATCCTTTAAAAACGAAATCCAACATCAAAATATACATGTTGAGTATTGTTACGAAAATCTGAATTTATACTTGTATGTTGAGAATAAAGAGGAATATTATCAATCATTAGCTGAATCATATAAAATTAAGTATGGTTCACGACTCCCGTCATTAATATTTGCCGTTGAATTTGGAGCCGTTGAATTTCTGAAACAATATGGTGATTCAATATTTAAAGATATTCCTATCTTAACAGCAGGTACCGCTGAGACTAATAAACCTATCACAAGACAAAACTGGTTCCAGGTCCTAGATACTATGGCTATTAATCAAATGTTTTATGCCACAGAAAAACTTCAGCCTAAGACAAAAAAAATATATGCTATTATAGGAGATTCTTCTTTTGAAAAGGAAGAAAAAGCATGGTATCGAAATAAGTTACAAAATTATAAAGGCGATGCAGAAATTGTTTTTACAAATGATGTTACATATGATGAGATTT
Organism: Marinifilaceae bacterium; assembly: GCA_016744515.1. Taxonomy (GTDB): domain Bacteria; phylum Bacteroidota; class Bacteroidia; order Bacteroidales; family Marinifilaceae; genus Ancylomarina. The sequence continues at coordinate 17,580 of JADGEF010000063.1, forward strand.
TAAAGATCGCGAGTACTGCTGACAATAACTCTATCATCTTCTATATTTATTTTTTTCAAGATGTAAACGGGGCAAAATATATCCCTAAAAATGTTTTAGGGGAAATAGGCCTAAGGTCAAAAGTACCGGTTTATGCATATATGCGTCATTATATTTCAGATCAAATACTGGGAGGCTATGTCATCAGTTTTAGAACACTAGGAGAAATGGCTGCTCATAAATACATAGAAATCCTTAAAACCCAAGGGAAATCGATAAAATCAATCGAAAGAATATCTACATGTGAGTATGTTTTTAACTGGCAGGCTTTGCAACGATTCGGAATTGATTCTGATTTACTTCCAGATGAAAGTGAAATAATTAATCAGCAATATACTATATGGCAGCTTTATTGGTCGTATATATTAGGAGGATTGGTACTGATACTTTTACAAACAATTCTAATAATTATTTTGGTACACAATAAGAGGAAAAGAAATCTTGCCGAGGGGGAATTAGAAAATGTTAATCGAAATCTGGAACAAATAGTGGAAAGCCAGGTGGTTGAAATTAAAGAGCAAAACGAAATACTTACGGATACCAACAGGCAAATTGTCTCTTTGCAAAAATTTAAGGAAGTGATGACTGGAACTATTGTTCATGACCTGAAAACTCACCTTCATGGAATCATTAGTCCTTCAAAATTATTATCCCTCGAAAATAAACTGGAAGAAGTGAAGCTCGCAGGCAGAAAAATGCTAAATATGGTATTAAACATATTGGATATTTATAAGTACGAATCAACTGCCATGTCGCTGGAAAGAGAAGCTTGCCGTTTGTCTGAATTAACCAATAATGCCATTTTAGAAATTCGATATTTTGCAGAAAGAAAAAGCATTCGGATTGAAAATAATATTCGCTATGAAACTGGTATTTATTCAGATCGGGAAATCTTAATGCGAATTTTTATAAATCTGATTACCAATGCAATAAAATACACTCCTAATAATGGGTGTATTATTATTAATGATGAAGACATAGCTGAAAACCCTAATTATGTAAAAATAAGGGTGAGCGACAATGGAGTTGGTGTTTCGGAAGGTGAACAGCACATCGTTTTCGAAAAGTTTCAGCAATCGGGTCAAAAAACACAAGGTAATGGTCATTCTTCGGGCTTGGGTTTAACTTTTTGCAAAATGGCGGTGGAGGCTCACGGTGGCTCCATTGGGATTGATAGCAAAACAAAAATTGGAACAACAGTATGGTTTACTATTCCATATTTTTTAAGCGAAGTGAAAATGCAGACAGGCACAGTAACTAAAGAGAAAGAGATTATATTGAGCCAAGATGAAAAAGAGTCACTTGAAGAAGTAATATCTTTACTCGACAACCATGAGGTTTATGAAATTACTGAGCTGCGAAAAATACTCCGTAAAATTGAAAAAGAAGAACTTGGAAATGAAATATGGTTTCAGGCCTTAAAAAAATCTGTAAATAGTTGTAATAAGGAGATGTACGAGGCTCTAATTGATAAAGTAAAACAACTTAAATGAAAAAATATAAGATTCTGATTATTGATGATGAAGTGGAGGTAATAAACTCTGTTGTTGATATAATGGAGCCAGAGAATAGCAATTATATTTTTTATCGTGCTTTAAATGGAGTGGATGGAATTAATGTTGCTAAGAAATTTATTCCTGATTTAATCCTAACTGATTGGGAAATGCCAGTTATGTCAGGAATTTGTTTAATTGAAAATCTTAAAAAATCAACTGTCACAAAAGATATTCCGGTGATAATGCTTACTGGAATAATGACCAGTTCTGACAATCTTAAGACCGCCTTAAATACGGGAGCTATCGATTTTATTCGAAAACCCATTGATAAAATTGAACTAACTGCTCGTATAAAATCGATGTTGATACTCGCTGATTCATATAAAGAAGTGATTAGCTTGAAAGATAAAGAATTGACATCCGTAGCATTAAATATCAATAAAAACAATAAATTCAATACTCATGTTATTGATAAATTAAATGAAATTAAAACCAAGTTTAAAGGTAAGTCTGAAGAACTTCAGAATGAGTTGAATGAGCTTATTCATTTAATTTCGATGGAGGTAAAAAGCGATAGTTGGTCGAAGTTCAGATCTTACTTTAACAATGTTCAACCTTCATTTTCTCAACATTTGCTTGAAAGATTTCCAGAAATATCTTCTGCTGAAGTGAAACTGGCTACTCTTTTACGATTAAATCTCACAACCAAAGAAATAGCCTCTATCACTTTTATTACCCCAGGAAGCATAAGAACGGCACGTAACCGACTTAGAAAAAAAATGAATTTATCACCCAATGAAAACCTTAGTACATTTCTAATGTCTATATAATTCGACCTTGTCGATTTAATTTTAATTTGCTTTTCGCAAAAAAGTAAGCATCTCCGTTACATTATATAGCTCCCTTGTTGTTGATAAAATCTCCCTGATTTTACGGATTATCCTTCTGTAATTATAGAAAACTCATGCCTTGTTGACATTTTGTTACCCTGTATTTTTCTTAAACTAAGCCTTCCTCGTTTACTTTTATCATTAAAAATATGAATTTAATGATAGAATACAAGCTGTTTGTCATAGTGTACATGTCTTTAGTGACAAAAAAAACAATGATATGTCCAATATTTCTAAAAACAATCTACAATAAAACGAACCATAAATAAACCCACTATGAAAAAACATTTACTTCTACTAATTGCAGTTTTTATTTCGGTGTTATTAAATGCTCAGGATTATATCGATTATAAAATCCGAACGGATGATTTATATTCTGATGCTTATGATGATGGGCTCTTTTCTGGTAATGCAGATCCTACATGGCATTTTAGAGGGCAAGTAGGTGTTTCTTATTCTTCTGGAGCATGGTCGGGCTGGGAGTGCGAATTTCTTCAAAACCCTAGTTTTCCTTCAAGGAATGGAGCATGGTATTATCTAGATCCAATTCTAAGATGGTCAGGGAAATGCCTTTCG
>JADGEF010000063.1:20680-22558 GCA_016744515.1 Marinifilaceae bacterium
TGGGAGTGCGAATTTCTTCAAAACCCTAGTTTTCCTTCAAGGAATGGAGCATGGTATTATCTAGATCCAATTCTAAGATGGTCAGGGAAATGCCTTTCGGATGCGGATAATGTATATGTCGGAATTGAGGGCTGGGAGAATGAGGATGCTGATAATTGCTCTTATGCTAGTGGAACTGACAAGCTTTATAGTTCAGATACTTATGATTATCATTCCGATTTAAGTGGAAGTATCAATAGAAATACGTGGTCTAATTTTAAAAATGCACAGCAAGGCAATGTAGATTACGTAGACTGTGGTGTATCTGGAGATCATACTTATCATAAAATAGAGTTTGATGTTTGGTGGAACTGGTCAAAACCTGTTAACCCCAGCTTTACGCTTACTGGTGCTACTACTTCAGCTTTTACCGTTACTCTAACTGATAAAAAAAGCTATCGCATTACCGATTGGGATTATCAGGTGAGTAAAAATTCAGCATTTACAGATGTTGTTGCGAGCTCTACAGAGATTGTTCCTCTTACTGCAGATGTTATTAGTGGTTTAGTGGCAAGTACAACTTATTACGTGAGAATAAGAGGCGAGAACGAAGGTGGCACAGGAAGTTACACTAGCTACCAAACAATAACAACGCCAGATCCAACTGTTGACTTTGCTACAGCTATTCAGGCAAGCACTGATGAAACAGGTAGCATGATAATAACTGCCGAACTATCAGCAGTAAGTGGAAAAGATGTAACAATTCCAATTACTGTAAATGCTTCAAGTACTGCGGGAGATGGAACTGATTACAGCATAACCGCAAGCCCAATTTCGATTAATGCAGGCACCACCACTGGGGAAATTACAATTACCATTTTAGAGGACGCACTAGACGAAGATAATGAAACGGTAATTATTGACATGGGTACCCCAACCAATGCTACTCAGGGTTCAACAATTGCACATACCGCTACCATTACCGATGATGATGCAGCTCCAACGCTTGTCACAATTGCAGCAACTTCGATAACCAGCACTTTGGCTACCTTGGGTGGCGATGTAACAGATGATGGCGGGACTGTTGTAACAGAAAGAGGAGTAGTTTATTCAGCAACAAATAATACCCCAGAAATAGGAGGTGCAGATGTGACTCAGGATGCAAATGGAACAGGAACAGGAGCCTTTAGCGAAGTCATTGCTTCGCTATCTCCCAATACACCCTATTATTTTCAGGCCTATGCACAAAATGTAGCTGGGATTAGTTACGGAGGTGTTGAGAGTTTTACAAGTAAGCAATCTCAAACCATCACTTTTAATACTCTTACAGATAAAATATATGGTGATGTTGATTTTGCTCCTGGTGCAGTGTCAAGTAGTGGATTAACAATTGCTTACAGCACTTCTGATGTTTCTGTTGCCACCATAGTCAGCGGACAAATACATATTGTAGGAGCCGGATCATGTACAATTTATGCTGATCAGATCGGAGATGTTACTTACGATATAGCACCACAGGTTTCTCAAACACTAACAGTTACACCCAAGGTATTAACAATTACCGCTGAGAACAAAACTAAAGAGTATGACGGAGTAGTCTATAGTCCGTTTACAGTAAGTTACAATGGTTTTGTTACTGGAGAAGATGAAACAGACCTTGGAGGTACGCTTGCTTTTAGCGGCACGGCAACCACTGCAACAGAAGTGGGATCGGCATATGCTATTACTCCTGGAGGATTAACATCCTCAAACTACAACATCAGTTTCGTTAACGGTTCCTTGAGTATTACACAAAAAGAACTAACGATTACCGCTGAGAACAAAACCAAAGAGTATGACGGAGTAGTCTATAGTCCATTTACAGTAAGTTACAATGGTTTTGTTACTGGAGAAGATGAA
>JADGEF010000204.1 GCA_016744515.1 Marinifilaceae bacterium
TTCTATATGCTTAACAGTTCTAACATTCATGACTTCCACAAAATGTGAACAATTGATTATAGCATATAGTTTATCCCCATATATTTGAATATCATTACCAACATCTCCCAGCTCTTTAACTACGCCTGGGTTTCTATCAGCATATATATTTTTTGTATATACTCCTGTTTCGTAATCAAAGTAATCTAATGTTGCTTTATTGCTACCCATATTTCCTTCATTCAGAAGAAAAAAGCCTTTAATGGGCCCAGCATCTTCAGGTGCTGTAGTAGAAGTTTCTGTTGGTTTAATTATCTCATCATCTTTTCGGCAGGATGTGATAATTAAAGCTGTTGTGAACAATAGAACAGAAATTGACAAGTGTTTATATCTCATAATATCATGGATAATTTAAGTTTATAATTTGTTCCTGGCATTGGGTAACATTGAACAACCTCATATTGTTGATCTAGTAAATTATTTAGTTCTCCAGTTAGTCGTAACGACAAGTTGTTTAATTTCAAGCTTTTTGAAATGGAAAGATCATGAGTATACCATGGTTGCGCATAGTTTTCTTCGATATTTGCAACCGCCTCATATCTTTCTCCGGTGTAGATAAAGCTGTAATTCATACTCCAATCCTTATAAGTTGGACTTAGTATAATAGAACCGCTATGCCAGGGTATATATGGTATTTGTCCGCCATACCACTGGCTGCTAGCATCTGTAAAGTCTTGTGCTTTTTGATAGGTGTAATTTAATTTAGTGTTAATAGAAATATCCCATATGTTTAACATTGTCGAAAAAGAAGCATCAATTCCCCTAATTTCAACTTCACCAAGATTAATCATTGTCCATCTAAATTGGTTAGATGTTGGCATTGCAATAATTTTGTCCTCAACCTCATTATAGTATCCATCAAGTTTTACCTCAATGTTTTTTATTAAATTAGATTTGAAATCTTTCCTATATGTGATTCCCAAATTATACTGATTTGTGTATTCCGGATTAAGATTTTTGTTGCCAATAAAAGTGTAATAGAGATCATTAAAGGTTGGCATTCGGAAAACTCGTTTGAAAAAAGCCCGAATGTGAAAATCCTTGTCTGCGAGTGGTTTATAGGATAAAACAAGTGTTGGGGTAAATACGCTCATATTTTTTGCCTTACCACCATCAACTTTTGTTGTATTTAAAACCTTTGTATGGAGTAAACTTACTTGAGCTTTAAATTTATTGAAGTCTAGTGAACTTGATAAAGCACTCAGTATCGTGTATCTTTTGGGGTAAACAAAATTAATTAGATCTGCATCAAGAGTGTTAAATTGTAAATCGTTTGCCAATGAGATACACCAAAAATCGAACGGAGAGTAAAGGTGCGATGCTGAAAAATATACCTCTTGTTGTGTATAATGATTATTCACATACATAGTAGAAATATCTAATCTGGGATCTGATAAGTAGTGCATATAGTCGTAAGCATATTTAGCATTTAATAAAAGGCTATATTTATCAGTCAATTTTTTTTGAAAAGATCCTTGAAAAAAAAAGTTATTGTCCCACTGTCTGTCTTGGTGTTTAAATTTTCCAGGTTTTTCTCGTACCGATGCTCCTGGGTATCCACGTTCAGAATCGTAGAGATACAGTTTTGTTTTCCAGTGACCACCATTTATTTTTCCAAACAAACTCGCTTCAATTCGTAACATTCTAACATCACCATTTTTACGGGTTTCGGTCGTTTTGTATCCATCTTTTTTCTCGTAAGTAAATTTATACTTACCAGATGTATATATATACTCAGTGTTAATCGAACTACTTATTTTATCGTTGAATTTGTGTTCCCATAATAGGTTTGGGTTAACTAAATCAAAAGATCCCGTTTTGTAGCCTAATTTTAGATTGTCTTTTTTTGAATTGGTAAATGTAGGCACCTTGGTTCTCATAAAAATAGAGCTTGCCGAAGCATAGTTTTTAGCAGGTTGAAACACTGAGCTTTTTTGCCCATTGTAGAGTGATATTGATTCCATATTGTCTAGAGAAAACCTTCCCAAATCGACTACGCCGTTTTGTGCATTCCCAACCTGTATACCATCGAAAAATACACCAACATGATGACTTCCCATGCTACGTATATTGACCGTTTTTAGGCCTCCTATACCACCATAGTCTTTTATTTGAATACCTGAAAAATATCTAACAGCATCGGCAACTGAATATGCGCTGAGATTTTCAAGCTCCTTTCCTGCTAAAACTTGAACAGGAATTATTTCATTTCGGAATTTATTTCTAACGATGCTTACTTCTTTAAGCTTGTATACTTTCGAAGTATCAACTTTAGTTTGAGCTTTTGCTGTTACTGTTGAATTAATAGCAAATATTGCAATCAAAATCAAGTTTTTGAATTGTCTCATGTTTCTATTGTAAAGTGCATTTTCATTTATCAATTTCTATTAATGATTTGAAAATCGAATAAACAAACGATACGAGTTTAGTACAGGGAATAAAGTGCTTGTGGAGTTTAGTCACCTTTATATCCAGAAAAGAAGTTCATGAGGAATGATAACGGAACTTTTTTATCTTTTTTAAAAAAGTTCTTGAGTATTAATTCTGTTGCTGTATACATGTTGAAGTATGATCGCTATGACTAAATAAATATTAAGTAAATTAAAATCAGTGCGAATTCTACAGCTAATGTGCATATTTATCATTGCATGTATTAAAAAGATAGAGAAAATTTAAAATTTCTATCGATCCTTGTCCATATCCCCGTAGACTGTAAAATCCTGTGTTAAACAAAGGCAGGTCTTCTGACTTATTCCAAACTTAATGCCTTCCCAACTTTATGTCAGTGGCAGAGAGTATTAAGTTCGTTTAATCCTATAGGATTGGAACATACAGCAGCGGGAACTGTTGCCGATTCTCACGGCATTCCCTTTTAATTTTTACTTTCAGATATTGAAATAAAAACCTTTGAGGTGACAAAAGTATTTATTAAAAAAATCTTCACAAATAAAAAGTTGTAATTATTCAGTTTAAAGCTCAACAACATATTTTTTCAGATTTTATTCATTCGTATAATATCTCGCAGGCTATGACTCTCTAATTATTTTAAATGATATCAATGGTGTCGGTATTATTCCTTAAAATTCAAGATAAATAAAAAGGCTATCCAATTGAGGATAGCCTTTCTGCTTTAATAATTATAAATTTGTTTCAGTCTTTTGGGGTTTTTGCGAACCTTTGTATAAAGGTTTAGAATCACGGTTTAATATCTATTGTAAAATCGTCTCAGCTCATTGGTGAGTTGTGTGTAAATGGGTTTGGTGAATTCTATAAATAAATCTTGTCGCGAAGGAGGTAGGATAGGCTCGCTTTCGCAAATTTCCAATTCTTCTTTAGTTAATGCTCTTTCATCACCATTAAAATGTCCCCATTCCGAAAACCAAACATATTCGCCACCTAATTTTTTATTATTGATAATTCGCTTGTTGTCGTATTCTTCAATCTCTAGTGAAAGTAATCCTTTAGAAATAACTTCTCTCTTGTGAATATGCAATTTGGCTTTCACCTTATTGAAAACCTTAATGCTTGTACCATCCTTAAGTTTAGTGGTTCCTACCTCGACACTATCGGCACTGATGACTTGTCTTTCTATATTAGTATCGTGTGTTTCTCCAACAATAAAATCTTCGAAACGCATAGCTATCACCTGATCAGGATATTCTAATTTCTCCATTTCAGCTTGTTTAGGCGTATAAAAACGAACAAACTTGTGTCTAATATTATTAGTGATAAATTGAGTCACTTGATCTTGAAAGAAGTCTGCACTATAGCTGTATTTAGTTGAGCTTACAGGTATGTGCTCTATAATAACCTTTAGTGTTGCCAAATATTCAGCCTCTTGCATTTTAGCAATTGCATCTTTGTAGTTTGAAACAAACTGGTTAGCCTTAGCAAACTCAGAATAGGCTCTTTTCGCAGCCGAGCGGGTATTCTCAGCTAAGCTTCTCATACCAGCTCGATAGCACTCGGGAGCGGCAAGTTGTTTGGCTTGATCTTCTTCGGCTCTAAATGATTGAACATTTGAAAGAAGACGTAATGCAGCTGGGCATCGGTTAATTTCGTTATACATTCTATTTAAAACCTGATATTGTCCAATCGATTTTGTATTCTTCATTGGATCAGATGAATTCAATAGAGAAACGATTTCCCTTTTCGACCATTTAACAGCTAAAGGGTAACTTTCTAACAAAGTTTGCTGAGCTTTACTTTTATTAGGGTTTGATCTTAATCGTTCAACTGATTTTATTACAGCTGAGTAGTAGTCACCTTTTTGCAAAGCTTTTTCGCCTGAGCTACATGCTGCACTAACGATAGATAATATTATTAATGAGTAGTAAAATAATTTCTTCATAAGTATAGGATTAGTTGTATGTGCAAATTTAAGTTATTAA
>JADGEF010000064.1 GCA_016744515.1 Marinifilaceae bacterium
TTAACAATAGTGAAGCCTTTCTCTTTCTATGGCAAAAAGAACCCTCTAGAATTCAAACTTATAAAGCCTAAATTAGGTGCGAAACTTGAGTTAGTAATATGAAAGAAAAACAAGCTAGAGAAATCTATTTTGGATTTTATGTAAAACGTGGCGAAGCAAGTGAAAATAGAATTAAAGAAGTGAAAAATATGTGCTTCTCGGATAGGCTTTCCAATCATGGGTATTGGGCTAATTTTCTTCGTCTTTTCATCAGTAGCCTTGCCTATGAAATGTTTTTGTTGATCAAACAAAAAATTAAGAAAACCTCAGTTGAAGCTGCAAAGAAATGGCAAGTCAGCTCTATAAGAACTTACTTGCTAAAGGTTGGTGCAACAATAAAAATTACAAAAAAACGAATTTATTACCAGCTATCAAAAGCCTTTGTTTACAAGGATTTATTCCGAGAGATTATTACACAGTAACACTTGTTGTATGTTACAATTCAACAAAATCGGGATACCTATGTCCAATAAGTAAAATAGTGCGTTTTTCACCTAGAAAATTTAACTGTTCACTCCTTTTTTAGAAAAATACTCAAAATATTCACGTTTCTCCCTCTTCATTTTAGAATTTGAAAATTTAAATACAAGTTTTTATTGATTTATTCTAACGATGAATAATACGGGTTAATCTTGGGGAAAGCTTTGCTATTACTTGTATGGTTTTCCCTATTCTTAACGACTGGATACTTACGAATAATTTTAACACAAACTTTAAAGAGGGGAATGCAAGATGTGTTTTTGTTCCACAAAAACGCTTGTGCCTTCCAGCAGGGACTTTTCATCAAAGATGAAAAGCTTGATTCTGCGAAGGCTAAAAAATGAAAAGATATGAGACCCAAAACAGCAGATAGCGATAAGTTGGGTGAAGGGGTTCGGATTCGTTTGACGGAACTAGAAAAGAGATTGCTATTGAAACAATCTCAGAAAGAAGGCTATCGGACCATTAGTGATTTTTGCAGGGCGAAGCTTGTCAAGAAAAGGGAGATCCGAAAAATCGAGGTGAGTGAGGAGTTTGTGAAGATTACTAAAAAGCTGGATTACGAGCTTAATAAAATCGGCGTCAATCTCAATCAGGTTTCCAGAAATATTAACGCTCAACATGTTTATCAACTCACAGCTTCAGATCGTGAAGTTTTTATGAAGGTGTTGCAAGAGCTTCGAAACTGTTTTTCTGTTTTGCAGAAGTATATGGATATGATAGAGTAAAGATAAAAGCCCTTTCCATGGTTATTGTGATTCATCAAACTGCCAGTACAGATAATGCTTTTCTTTATAATGAGAAGAAAGTAGAGGAGAAGCATGCTACATTTTTCCATAGCCGAAACACTAAAGCCATTAATCCCTTTTTTTACGATAAAAAGCACCGCTTAAAAGAGTTTGCAGATATTGAAAAGCTTAATCCTCGGGTAAAGAATAAATGCCTTCATATCTCCTTAAATCCATCTACAGATGATTATCAGAAATTAGGTGATAAGATAATTCATGAGGAAATTGATAAGCTGATGCAGCATATGGGATATGGTAGTCAGCCTTATTTTATCTACAAGCATAAAGACTTGGATAGAGTGCATTTTCATATCGTTTCTTCAAGAATTGATCGTCATACAGGCAAGAAAATCAAAGACAATCATGAGCGGCAAAAGGTTCAAAACTTCATAAAGGAATTAGAACTTAGACATCAGTTGGATAATAAAACTCGAAAGGAAAAGCCAGTATTCAAGTTTTCAGCAAGAAGCCGAAATATCAAGCAAAGCCTGGAGAACCTTTTTCAGCACTTAAACCAGATGGAATCCACAAATTCCAAAGTCATGTATGATGAAGCTCTGAAACTGTTTAATGTGGAAGTGAGGCAATCGGGAAGAGGGCATATCGTTGTTGTAACTGATGGGATGGAAAAGATTATTCGTTATCCTATCCGTTTATCAAAATTTAAGGAGCAACCTCAATTTTGGGTACAGGAGAAAAAGGAAATTGGGAGGGAGTTGATTAAAGAGAGTATTCTTAAGCTAAATCATCAGAACTTATTTGTAGATTTCTTAAGAGAGTTAAACAAGCAATTAAGATATAATGAATTGAAAAATACTAAAGTCAAACAGTTAAAAACAAGGAAGAAGAAAAGGAAATTAAGAAGATGAAGATGATATTGAATGCTATTGCTCATTTTTTTATAATAGTTTTTTTTAGAAAAAAATCGGCTTTGCCTTAAACATTACCATGTTTTAATAAAGGTGTTGTTGTGGTGAGTTTTGATTGAAATTTATGCTTGACAGCTATCTTATGTTCTTAATAAAAAAGTATCTTTGTTAAAGGTCGTATATAAAATTGAATTTGATGACAAAGGATAAATTATTAGTAAATCTTGCTACCAATGGGTATAATGTTGGTTTTGGAGCCAAGAAACATTTTGCTTCATATGATATAATTACTAAATGTCCCTATTGGATAAGTTTTGTAACTCTTTCAGTTGGTGTTTTACAATTGGGTTATCCTGAATTTAATTATAATAAAGAGATTTCAATAGGTCTCATTATTACTGGTATTGCCAGCCTGTTTTTGAATTTTTTCAATTCAGATAAAAATAAGTATGACCTTGTTGGAATTGAATTAACACAAATTTATAATGGTCTTAGATCATTATATTACAAGGTTAAGGATAGTGAGAAAACAGATTTCGAAGAGGAAGAAAAAGAGATGGATGAGTTTTTAAATAAATACTACTCAAAAGCTATTTCTAAGCAAGTATTTTTGGCTGATTGGTATGCTCATTTCAAATTTTTTGGTGAAATGCAAATTGACTGGGTTAATGAACAATTAAACTTCGGATTTTTCAAAGATAAGATTCCCAACTCATTTAAAATATTTATGTCAATCGTTATTTTAATTGTTATAGTTGCCATACTTATGATGTTATTTGGAAATAGTTTTCCTGAAACTGCCGAAATTATATCTGGTTCAAAATGTCAATTTATTATTTCCATCGATTAATTCTAATTCCCCAAATGTACAATGAATATATCCCAAACATTCCAAGATTTTTTAACTAACCTACAAATTGATAACGCTGATGATATTTCTAAAAAATATAAGCGTATAACTAAAGCACTTAATAAGACATTCCGTGACTCTGAATCTGAAACTAACAATTCATTACAAGTAGGTAGTTACGGGAGATATACTGCTATAAAGGGAATTAGTGATCTAGATATGATTTATGAGTTTCCTGCCAACCTGTTTCAGGTGTACAATGCAAGGCAGAAAGGACAATCAGATTTATTACAAGATGTAAGGTTAGCCATTAAAGATACATATGCAAATACTGATATAAGAGGGGATGGTCAGGTTGTTGTTGTTTCATTCACTAATTATCAGGTTGAAGTATGTCCAGCATTTTTACAAGACGATAATTCATACAAGTATCCAGATTCGAATAATGGGGGATCATGGAAAATTACCAAGCCTAAACAAGAAATTGACGCCGTTAGAAATATGAATATTGCTTCTAATGGTAATATGCGCCGTTTGGCAAAAATGTCTAGAGCATGGAAAAATAAGAATGGAGTTAAAATAGGAGGACTGTTAATTGATACATTTTGTTATAATTTTTTAAATACTAATCAAAATCACTGGGAAACAACCTATTCAAATTATGATGTTCTAGTAAGAGATTTTTTTGAGTATCTAAAAGATCTTGATAAAGATCAAAAGTATTGGCTCGCTCCGGGTAGTAATCAAAAGGTTTATAGGAAGGGGAAGTTTACTGCTAAGGCAAAAAAGGCGTATAATAAAATTTGTGAGGCGATAGATAAAAATCAAAGCAAAACAGTTTACTCTATATGGCGTAAAGTGTTTGGGGTACAATTCCCATATCCAAAAGAAGTTTTGGAATCTGCCGAAAATTATGCCAAATATGAAGAGTTTATAGAAAATGTCGTTCCTATTGATATCAGGAACTCATTGACAATTGAGTGCATGACAACTCAAGAAGGTTTCAGAACTCAGTATTTGAGTGCGCTACCACTATTAAAGAAGAATAAAAAACTCAAATTTTACATAAAAAATACTGATGTTCTTCTTCCTTATGAGGTTAAGTGGAAGGTGAAAAATAAGGGAGATATTGCAAAACGTAAAGATATGTTTCGTGGTCAAATTCTAAATGATAATGGTACTAAAACCAGAAAAGAAAATTCAAATTTTGGAGGAGAGCATTATGTAGAATGTTATGTAATTAAGGATAATGTTTGTGTTGCTAGGGATAGAATTACTGTTCCAATTTCAAGAGGATGAAGACGTTGTCCTTACTATTGAATAAAAGTTGATGAATTAAAAAGCGAATAAATATCAGTTAGATAATGCTTCATGCACTCGATGAGAATCATACAAAAATTAGACCAAATAAAGGTAAACACGCTCTTTGTCCATATTGTTTTGGTAAAGTAAAAGCTGTTTGTGGAGATATTAATATTCATCATTGGAGACATGGTGTTACCTCAAATTGTGATCCTTGGAAAGAAAATGAGACAGAATGGCATCGAAATTGGAAAGAATGTTTTCCTGAAGACTGGAGAGAAGTAATAATAAAGAATTCTGAGGAAAAACATATTGCTGATTTACTAACAGAAAATGGGTTAGTAGTCGAATTCCAAAATTCGTCTATATCTAATAGGACTATTCAAATTCGAGAAAATTTTTATAATAAAATGGTATGGGTAATTAACGCAGAACATTTTAAAGATAATTTCTCAATTAGAAGTATTGTAACCACTAAATTAAGAAACTTAGAGACCAGCTTGTATTCATTCTACTCAAGTGAAAATGATATAGAAGAGTCTTTGTCTGATAGGGTAAAAGAGATTAATGAAAGTTACTCTGAATTAGAAAGCCATGAAAGTTTGGCTAATCATATTCGAGAGGAAATTGAGGATTATCAAAATCGATTAGAAGAGATTGATAAATCTGTGAAGATATTAATTTTAGAAAATTGTTATTATGGAACTTTTAGAGAATTTTATTCTACTGAAATTAGAGTGATAAAAGATACTAAAAGAGAAATTAATGAAAACAATACCAAAGCAACTAAGGTTGATATAAAAATCAAAGATCTTGAACAACTACTTGATTTTTCAATATCAGGAGTGGGTGAATATAAAATTATAAGTTTCTCTCAAATTTCATCCCAACATTTCAATAAATGTAAAGTAGTAAAAGCGAATACAATTAGAACATTTTTCCCTGAAATATTAGACATAAATAGTGAGAGTAATTTTCGATGGTATGAAAAACAAGAAAAAGAATATAATCTTTTGGTTGATATATCTGATTCGATTATAAAATTTGAAAAAGAGTTAAGAAAAATAGAATATGCAAATAAAGAATTGAGTTCTGATAGAGATTTATCTATTTCCAGATTAAAGGGTGAATTAAGAGATTGGCTAGAGGTACAGATATGCAGAGAAAGAACCAAGCTTCAGGAGAACCAGAATAAAATTGATAGAGTGGAAGGTGAAATTTATTTTTTATCGACCGAACTGGAAACAGAGAGAGCTAGATTAAACGAGGAGTCAATTGAGTATGCTGAAGAATTAACAAAGTCCAAGAAGAAAAATGAAATTGACATTAAAAGAAAATATAAAGGGCTTTACTCTTTTTATTGGAAACATAGGAGAAAGTCCTGGGATTTTGCCGAATGTCCCTTATACTTAGATTTTGGGAAGTACATTTTTGAAATTGCTTCTGATAATCAGATGAGAAAAATTTCTCATCTGGATTTTATAAATAAAATAAAAGGATATCGTATCTAATATGTAAAATGATATTTGGATAGAGGAACTAGATTTACCACATACAATGCAAACAGGAATTATTGAAAAAGGGATAAGATTATTCTTCAGTAATATATGGATATAATTTATTGATTTTGAAACTTACATTTAAAACTTAATATTATTAATATTCGTTAATTAGAAAAAATATAAAATAATGAATCGAGTAGAATTAGAAATGTTTTTGTCTCAAGGGGAAGGGTATAAGCTTGAATTTAAGGAAAATGTAAATTCAGATTTATCCAAGGAAATGGTTGCATTTGCTAATTCCTCAGGAGGTGTAATTTTAATAGGTGTGAATGATTATAGTGAAGTTGTTGGAGTGAATAATACAAATGTTCTAATTTCTAAAATTCAGGATCATGCTCAAAATTGTGATCCATCAATTTCGGTATTCATTGATAGATTTGAAGATATATTAGTGGTAAATGTTCCTGTAGGAGCTAATAAGCCTTATCGCAATAGTAAAGGATTCTTTCTGCGCAATGGAGCGAATTCACAGAAAATGACAACTACAGATATCACAGAATTTTTACAATCTGAGGGACGTGTACGTTTTGATGAAATCATTAGGGATGATCAGGATTTTGAAATAGTATTTGACTCATTAGCTTTAGATGCATACCTGCAGCAAACTTCCATAACAAGGAGTTTGGATACACCTTCTCTATTACGAAATTTAAATGTGTTAGAGTTAATCAATGAAAAACCTTTTTTGAATAATGCTGGATTACTTTTGTTTTCAAGTAATCCTACCAATCGTTTTTTTCATGCAACAATAGTTTGTGCTTTGTATAAGGGAAACGAAAAAGTTACAATACTGGATCGAAAAGAATTAGTAGGGAATTTGATTCAAAATATTGAGGATGCTATTCTATTTTTGAAAAAGCATCTGAATCTACAATATTCAATTACAGGTACAAGAAGAGAGGAGATTTTGGAGATTCCAGAGGTTGCTCTTCGTGAAGCTGTTGTAAATGCAGTTTGTCACCGAAACTATTTTGAAAAGGGAGCCAATATTATGATTGAAGTTTTCGATGATCGTGTGGAAATCACGAATCCAGGAGGACTTCCCAAAGGACTTTCATCTGATAAATTTGGTAAATTAAGTATTACGCGAAATCCTATAATTGCTAACCTTTTGCAGCGAGCAGGTTATATTGAAAAAATGGGAACAGGAATCAGTCGAATGCGAAACTCAATGTCTGAAGCAAAACTTCCACTCCCGGAATTTGATTTTGATGGTTTTTTCATAACTCGTTTTTTTAGGTTGGTTTCACCTAGGTTGGGTGAAAAGTTGGGTGAAAAGTTGGGTGAAAAGTTGGGTGAAAAACTTACGAAATCACAAAATAGTATATTGCACTTAATATATTCTAATTCTAAGATTACAATTGTTGAGATGGCAAGTCAACTAGGTCTGAGTACTACTGCAATTGAAAAAAATATTACCAAATTAAAGGAAAAGGGTCTTGTTATTCGTCATGGTTCAGCTAAAGGAGGGTATTGGACTATTAATTCTTAAGTAATTTTCATTGAAGCTTTCTTTTAAGTTTATTCATGTCTTTGCTAACTTTTTCATTCACAACCTTAGAGTAAATTTGAGTGGTGCGTATATTTTTATGACCAAGCATTGAACTGATGGACTCAATGGGAACACCATTGGCTAGCGTAATTGTTGTCGCAAAAGTATGCCTAGCGATATGAAAGGTTAAGTTTTTATCTATTGAGGCTAGGTCTGCTAATTCCTTTAAATAAGCATTAAGTTTCTGATTGCTAAAACTTGGGAAAATATGTTGTTCTGATTTTTTTGCAGGATGATCAACGTATTTTTTTATTAAGTCGTGAGCTTGAGGAAGTATAGGAATGTTTGATGGTGTTTTTGTTTTTTCACGTTCCAGTAAAATCCATAGATTACCATCTATTCCAATTCGTATATTTTCTTTGGTAAGATTTGAAACGTCAATATAGGCAAGACCTGTATAGCAAGAGAAAATAAAAATGTCTCTGACAACCTCTAATCGAGGGAAAGCCAATTTTAAGCTTTCAAGACTCTGCATTTCTTCTTTGTTAAGGCATTCTCTTTTTACCTCTATTAATTTTGTTTTATATTTTGCAAATGGGTCTTTATCTAACCATTCATTTCTAATTGCAAGATTGATAACCTTGCGCATATTTTTCAAATACTTATAGGTGCTGTTATTATTGCATTTTCGAACTGTTTTAAAATAGTGTTCAAAGTCAATAATAAATGAGTACTTAAGACGTGTTAATGGGATGTCATTTATCTTGTATTGATGCTTTAGGAATCTTTTAACATGGTCAAGCGTTGTTATATATCTTTTTACAGTTGCTTCAGCAAATGAGATACCTTGCAATTCTTTTATTTGTTGGTTGTGATATTCAAAAACCTGGATTAACGTTTTTTTATTTTCTTCAATACCCAAAAATCGAGCTTTTAGTTTCTTTGCAGATATGAGTTCGCTATTCTTTACCATTTCTGTATGATGGTCATAAATACTGTTTTTTAGAACCTCCAAAAATTTATTGAGTTGTCCAGCACCTTTCTTCTTAGTTATAGCTTTACTGAGCTTGCTATCCCAGTCTTGAGGATTAATAGATCTACCTGTAGAGATTTCAACACGTTCATTATCTATAGAAAAACGGATATAAATAGGGGCTGCACCGAGCTTATTAGATCTATTTTTTCGAATGAGAAAACTAATGTTTAGTGTTGAAAATGTATTCATGTGGCTGTATTATTGAGTTATACAGGGCAAGTATTTTTTTAACAACTAAAATAGAAGTGATAATGTTTAGTAAATTTAATGAAAAATCAGCATCTTTCAAATTATATTTTCAGGGCTGATTTAATTTAATTCGTTTTGATTCAGTTTGTTATGAGGGGACTGGTGAACAGGTATAGGTTTGGAATTTGTTCACCCGATAGTACACCTTCCTATTGACTTTATATGTAGTAGAATGAAATGTGTAAAAACAGAAAAGACTGTAAATCAGTAGATTTACAGTCTTTTGGATTAGGATGATTCCTAAATTGCGGAGAGAGAGGGATTCGAACCCCCGGTACGTTGCCGCACAATAGTTTTCAAGACTACCGCATTCGACCACTCTGCCATCTCTCCAATAAGTATCATTATCTGTTCTGATAACGGGTGCAAATGTAAGTCAAAAAAGATCTTCTCGCAAATTAAAAATGCACTTCTGGTCAATATCTATTTGAATGCTTTGATAATCAGCTTATGAATTTTGAAAAAGAATTTAAGCATGTAGATCAAGTTCGTTTAGCATGTATAAAGAGTGCTCAATGGTTTTGAAAATCTCTACACAATACTCGTTAACGGCTTTAGGGCTTCCTGGTAGAGTGTAAATCAAAGTTTCACCCATAATACCAGCAATACCGCGACTAACGAGAGCATTTGCTTTCTCCATGCCATATTTTACACGAATTAATTCCATGATACCAGGAATCTCTTTGGTTAATAAAGGTTTAACGACATCAGGTGTGATATCCTTAGGTCCAATTCCTGTTCCACCCGTTGTGAAAACCATATCATAGTTTTCTGCCTGAGCTTTTAAAAGAATTGATTTTAACTGTTTTTCATTGTCAGGAATGATTATAGTCTCGATATCGAAATGACGATTCTTTGATTTGAAGAAGTCTTCTGCCATTTTTTTAAGGAGTGGTCCACTCTTATCTTCATATTCACCTCTACTTGCTCTATCGCTAAGTGTTATAATGAGTGTTTTCATGATTCGTGGCTGATATTCTAATTGATCACCAGCTTTTAATTCACCACCTTTAAGAACACGACAAAAAATACCTTCCTTAGGCATTACACAATTACCAATTTCTCGAAAGATGCTGCAATTATCGCCATGGCATTTTTTACCGATTTGAGTCACTTCAAGAATCATATCGCCCATAATGAAACGATCTAGAGGAGCTGTTTTGTGTAAGGTAATGCCTCGAGTCGTTATATTTTCTGCAAATTCACCAAATTCAATTTTACGTTTGGCCTGTTCTGAGAACTTATCAATACTCTCTTGAGCTAACAAACTAACTTGTCTGTGCCAATTGCCAGCGTGAGCATCATTTGTTACACCAATTTCGTTTAGTTTAATCAATGGTACAGGTTTTTTAACGATGCCTTTTTTATTAGAAATATTTACAGAGAGAATATCTACTTTAGTCATACTTTGTGGGTTTGTAAGTTCATGTAATGAGTTAGTGGGAGTTTTTAGATATCAACTTTTGTTTTCTCATCTAATTTGATCAATTCCATAATCATATCTTTATCTACTGCCTTACACATATCGTATATGCTTAGTAAAGCGACACTAGCAGCTGTGAGAGCTTCCATTTCAACACCAGTTTGTCCAATGCATTTTACTCGGGTGTTAACCTGTACGCCATCATCTATTAGCTTACATTTAACTTCTGCTTTGGTAATCATCAATGTATGGCATAGAGGAATTAGTTTACTTGTTTGTTTAGTAGCTTGTATTCCAGCAATCTCAGCAATGGTTAAAACGTCACCCTTTTTCATATTGTTATCACGAATCAACTCTATGGTGTTTGATGATAATTTAATTTTACCTGAAGCTTTAGCCTCTCTTATTTGCTGAGGTTTATGTCCGACATCGACCATATTGGCTTTGCCTTCTTCATCGATATGACTGAATTTATTATTGGTCATGTATTATTTGTAAAAATGTGAAAGAGTTAAAAGTAAAAGCGTAAGAAAGTGAAATAGTAAAAGAAGGTTCTGTCTTGAAAAGGAAGAAGTTTTTGTGTCTAAAAATCGATCTTCAATCGTCACATCATCGTATTACTTTATCAATATATTAATATTAGCCTCCGATATTATAAAACTTGCCAATTTTGTTTTTGCTTCCTTCCTCAGGTTTGCTTTCAATTGTTCTTTTGATCGCATCTTTTGCACCCAATTTTTTTACATCAAATTCATTCTGATTAAATAAACAGGGTTTTACTTTACCATTTGCAGTTAAACGAATTCTGTTACACTTTTTACAGTTACCGCCTTCGCCACCTTCAACAATAGAGAAATCACCAGTTTCCAGATTCATCTGTCTAATAAAACGTAGGTCAAGGTCATTGGACTTACAATAGGCTTTAAGTGCAATTAACTCTGTTTCGCTACTATCTGGCATACGTACACAGTTAATTTTTATCGGACTTAGCCCCGCTTTTTTCGAAGCCTCAATACCTTTAAAAACATCCTCAATATTTCCACATCGTGTAATTTCTCGGTAAGTTTTAGTATTAAGTGTATCGAGACTAATATTAACGCGTTTAAGCCCTGCTTTTGCAAGATCATCAGCATACTTTTCCAATAAAACACCATTGGTTGTAAGTGCTAAATCTTCCAGTCCGTTAATACTTGAAATCTTTTCAACAAGCTCAACAATTCCTTTCCTAACTAATGGTTCTCCTCCAGTTAAGCGTACTTTAGTAATACCAGTTTTAACTGCCTCTTCAACAAAATTGACTATTTCGTCAAAACTTAGTAAATCTTCGTGAGCCATTAGGTCGATGCCTTCTTCGGGCATGCAGTATGAGCAGCGAAGATTACATCGGTCTGTGACAGAGATTCTGAGGTAACTTATATTTCTGTTATAATTGTCTAACATGTACAAATTCTCCTTCTGTAAATTCATCTACACCTCTTGGAATGGCCATAATACCATCTGCTTGGGTGAATGCATTAATATGTGCAGACCCGTGATAGTCAACAGGAATGACTTGATTGTTGGCATTTAAACGTACGGGGATAAACTCTAAACGATCAACTCGTTTTCTTTTGTAATTGCATGAAATTGGTAAGCGAACAATTCCTGGATGGTAATCGTGTCCCATCAAGCGGAAAACTAAGGCTTTCCCAAGTAATTCAAACTGTACAAACGAGGATACAGGGTTGCCTGGCATTGCAAAAACATATTTACCTTGTCGAGTTGCAAATACAGTGTGTTTACCTGGTTTAACACTTAGAGTATGAAACCAAATATTGAATTCTAATTCTTTTAATATTTGAGGAATATAATCGTATTCTCCAACAGAAACCCCTCCAGAAATTATAAGCAGGTCATTCTCTTCTATACATTTAGCTATCACCTCTTTTGTAGCTTCTTTTGAGTCAGCTACAATACCATAGTAGTTTCCTGTAATGCCAATTTTTTCAAGTTGAGCCATCAATTGCCATGAGTTGACATTTCTGATTTGTGTTGGTGCTGGGGTTTCATTCGGTTCTACCAATTCACTTCCTGTTGCTATTATACCAATTCTAACTCTCTTATAGACTAGAGGTTGTGTGCATCCAACTTCAGCTAGCACAGAAATGTGTTGTGCTTTTAATCGGGTTCCTTTTTTTAAAACAACATCATTTTCTTGAATATCTTCTCCCTTAATACAGATGTTTGATTTTGTTTTGGTTTCAGTAAAACGAACAAATGCATCATCTATTGTTTCGGTATGTTCAACCATTATGACACAATCAGCTCCCTCAGGAATCATAGCGCCAGTCATTATTCTAGAGCATTGATTTTTTTCAATAGATTTAGTTGGAGCTGTGCCAGCTGGTATTGTTTCTAATATTTCGAGCTGTTCTGATAAATCTACTTGACGACATGCGAACCCATCCATTGCTGATTTATTGAATGGTGGAATAGAACTAGAGGATAAAACATCCTCAGCTAGAACACGATTTAAACATTTTGAAAGTTCTACGTGCTCCTTTTCCAACTTTTTAGTTGCATGCTTTACAGTTTTGAGGGCTTCATTAAAAGTGATCATAGCGTTAGTTTTGGATAGTCCAGCCAGATTCTGAGAAATGTAGTTTTCGTGGATTAAAGTCAAATTCTTGTTTGTCAAATTCAATCCATTTGTCTACTAAGTCTCTATTTCTTACAGCCTGGGGTTTTATTTTGTTATTGTTTTTTTTATTTATCATTAAGAATATTCCTGGTTTTATAATTTGCCTTAAGCCTCCAGATTCACAAATAATAGGAGAATCTTGCGGGAGTAGTTCGATAAGTTTGTTAAAAACCAGATGGAGTTTATTATCCATGCATTGCACGTAGTAAACTTCTTTCGATCCTGCATTAAGGAATCGCTGACTATCCTTATTTCCATGAGAATTTAATTCTCTTATTATAGAATAATCAGCATTTTCTTCGATGATCTGTGCATCTGAATTAAGCTGGTGGAAATGTGGCGAAATTTTAATACTAATAATAGGAGCTTTGTCTACATAATTACTAATGACTTGACTAGCAAAAAGAGTTTTACCTACATTTTGTCCAGTTCCAGCAATTAATAGTATGTTTTTGTATCTAGTTTTCACACTGCTAAATTTAAGAAAACTCAATAGGATAGTAGGCTTAGAATCGTCTGTTTTTTAGCATATTGGGAGTTGTACTAATGAAGTGTATTGCCCAGAAACCAAATCACATATTTCTCCTTTCCAATTTAGGATGCTATCCACGGGAGGCAATTTAGTTTCCAAAATTACCCATCGGTTATTAAAACTTACCAATGGCTTAGTTATTCATAACTCGGAGTTTTCATGATACGGGTAAAGATATAAAATATTAATGAATCTATAAATGTGCATATGTTAAATGATAAAAAGAAACATGATAATGTGATTTTTTAGTAATGCTTAATGTTGTTGATATTGAGGCTGATGTGGTATTGGTGGTGTTTGAGTAGTGGAATTGGAGAGTATCTATTTATAATTAATTTCGATAAGAAGAATATATCTATATTTACACGAGTTTGATTAAACTAAGTATCTTTAAAATCAGCTTTTTCAAATTAAAATCAAATTGGATTAAAATGGGAGAACATAAGCACGGACATAAACACGATCATGGTCATTTAAATGGTCGAAACTTAGGTATAGCAATTCTTTTAAATATTGGTATAACTCTCGCACAGGTCATAGGTGGTTTTATTTCGGGTAGTTTAGCATTGATGTCTGACGCTATGCACAACTTTAGTGATGTGTTGGCTCTTATTATCTCGTGGTTTGCGAGCAAATTATCGAAAAAAGATCAAACATCTGCCCAAACATATGGATATAAAAGAGCAGAGATTTTAGCAGCCTTAATAAATGCTGTTTCATTAATTGTGATTGCATTTTTCTTATTGAAAGAGGCTATCTCCCGTTTTTCTGATCCTGTTGAAGTACAAACTGGTTTGGTAATGATTTTGGGTGGTTTGTCAATCGTATTGAATGGATTAAGCGTTCTTTTAGTGCAAAAAGAAGCTAAGGATAATATGAATATGCGATCTGCATATTTACATTTGCTTACGGATATGATATCCTCTATTGCAGTCGTGTTTGGTGGACTAGCGATGTATTTATGGGATGTTGCATGGGTAGATTCAGCTCTTTCTATTGGAATTGCCTTTTATCTCGTTTATTCAAGTTGGGGTTTAGTAAAAGAGAGTGTAAGAATATTGATGCAGTTTGCACCATCTAAAGTGAATTTGGAAGATATAAATAGAGAGCTACAGAATATTACAGAAGTAAGTAATATGCATCATGTTCATGTTTGGCAGCTAGATGATAAACAAATAAACTTTGAAGCTCACATAAGCTTTAAAAATGATTTAAGCTTGAGTAGAGTAAATGAAATTCTTCATCAAATAGAACATGTCTTGGATGAAAAATTTGATATCAATCATGTAACGCTTCAGCCTGAGATCGATGGTTATTGTGGAGATGATAGCATGGTTAATCAGGATGTACGAAAAAAGTGAACTGAAAGTCGCTTTGGCTGATTTCTCCAAAACACTTAAGGCTTTAGACACTATTTTTCTGAAGTTAATAAAGCCGACTAACTAGATATTACAATAAAAGGTGAAAGCTCTATCCTGACTTTCACCTTTTATTATTGGTCTTAATAGTAGTTAAAACCATGCACTTTAGTGCATCTTGCTTTAGTATGTTCTCTATCTACATAGTTTTACTATTTGATAAAATCAAGCTATTATTTGTGTTTAAAGTTCAAGGGAAAATATGGGAGATAATTTTGAAATATCGCACAGATTGGTAATTGAAGCTAATTAATATGCTTAAAAACCAGATGCTGACATTAATGATAATACCCTTCAAAAATACAGTTTAATTCAACCTTTAATATGCCATTAAAATGATCTGATTATATTCCATTTTAGTAGACAGATTTTTTCTAATATTAAATCACAAATATCGCGTTTTCGGAAACGATTCCATTTGTAGTGATTCAATTTATGATAAGATCATTTTTGTGTATTAATCAAATGAGAACGATTGTAAACCCTTGTGTTTTCGGAATCCTTTGCGGAGTTTTAATCTCGACTAAAGTCAAAATAAAATGAAAAAAAACCACTGTTTTTGTGATTCAATTATTCCTTTGTAGCTATATTCCACCTAAGACTTGTTTCTGTTGGGATAAGTTACTGTTTGCCTTTTTATAATTGTCGAGAATAGTCTGTCTTTTTAGCTTTGAAAGCATGATGAAATGGAATCTTTGGTTTGCATTTACTGTCTTGATCGTCTATATTTAAGGCATGATATAAAGAAATGAACACAATTCTGATGTCATCTTAAACAAAAATTTTCAATAATTGCTTTAGTCTATTTCTCGATCAAATTATCCCTTTGTTTTTGATTGAATATGACGTGAAAATAAAGGCTAAAAAGCAGCTATTCAAAACGCTTAAATTACAACACTTTCTAAATGGCTTAAAACATCATTTTTCTTCAATATGGAGATTGGTGTGATTATTTGTGCATCCTATTTGGATTCTTTCCTTAAATCGTCTTTTAAGATTAAAACGACTGTTTTTCGTTTAACCACATTTTGTGAATTGCAGTCGATTAACTATTAACCTATGATTTAGCCGTTAGGTTGAGTCGTATAAACTTAGAATCATCTATGACAGATTTAAACTTACCCGACGACGATTATGACCAACAAGAAAAAACGATGTATTTGCCACAATGCGAGTCAGATGCCTGTGGAATAGGTTTTGTCGCTCATATAAAAGGAGAGAAGTCGCACCAAATTGTACTTGATACTTTAACCATGTTAGAGAATATGGAACATCGTGGCGCTATAGGTAGCGACCCCGAAACTGGTGATGGTGCTGGTATTCTTATTCAAGTACCCGATAAATTTTTCAGAAGAGAGTTAAAAGCATTAGGCTTAGAATTGCCAGCCTTTGGTGAGTATGGTGTAGGAATGATTTATTTCCCAGATGACGTTAAGGAGAGAGAAGATTGTCGTCGCGTTTTAAATGTAAATCTATCCGAACTTGGATTCGATTTGATTGGCTACCGTGATGTTCCAGGCGTGTCGAATGCAGTTGGTGTTACGGCTCAAAAAACTGAACCTAAAAGTGAACAAGTGTTTGTAAAGCACAAGGATGGCTTAAAGGGAATGGATTTAGAACGCAAGCTTTTTGTGCTTCGTCAGTATGCTGCACATACTATAAACAAGCAGGTTTTAAATAATAATCAGAGCTTTTATTTCACCTCATTCTCCTATAAAACGATTGTATATAAAGGGCAATTTAGAACGCATCAAACTCGCCAATACTATACGGATTTGTTAGATGAAGACTTGGAATCAGCAATAGCTTTGATTCATTCACGCTTTTCGACTAATACCTTCCCAAAGTGGCGATTGGCGCAGCCTTTTAGATACATTGCACACAACGGTGAAATTAACACAGTGCGAGGTAATATGAACTGGATGCGCTCTAACGAGAAATTTCTGGAGTGTACCAAATTTACTCGTGATGATATGAGAATGTTGCGTCCTGTGATGGATGAAACCAATTCTGATTCAGGAAATTTGGATTCTATGGTTGAGATGCTTGTGATGGGTGGTCGCTCTTTGCCTCATACTTTAATGATGCTTGTTCCTGAGGCTTGGCAGGAAACACATAAAATGAATGATGAAAAGAAAGCCTTTTACCAATACCATTCTTCAATTATGGAGCCATGGGATGGTCCAGCATCTATTTGTTTTACCGATGGGAATATTGTTGGAGCGACTTTAGATCGTAATGGTCTTCGTCCTTCGAGAATGATCTTAACCAATGATGATAGAATAATTGTATCATCTGAAGTTGGTGCTTTACCTATTGCGCCTGAAAAGATTGTGAGAAAATGGAGAGTTCAGCCAGGCAAGATGGTTTATGCTGACTTGGAAAAGGGAAGAATCTTTTTTGATAAGGAAATTAAAGCGGAAGTAGCTAAAAGAGCACCCTATAGAAGCTGGCTTGATATGAATCAGCTGCATATTGATGAAATTCCTGAAAAGGATTTGAGTTTTAAATACGATGCCGAGAATCTTTTGAGCCGTCAACAAGCCTTTGGTTTTAGTCAGGAGGATGTGAATTATGTTATTACCAGTATGGCTGAGACAGGTAAAGAGCCTTTAGGTTCTATGGGTAGCGATGTGCCTTTGGCTATTTTGTCTAATCAAAGTCGACATCTGTCTAACTATTTCAAGCAACAGTTTGCGCAGGTTAGTAATCCACCTATAGATCCTATTCGTGAGAAAATTGTGATGTCTTTACGCACGTCGGTTGGGAAACTTTACAATCTGTTATCGGAAACACCTTTGCATTGTAAGCAAATTGTTTTCGACCAGCCTGTACTCACCAATCAGCAAATGGAAAATTTGAGACAGTATCACGATACAAATTTCCGTATTAAGGTTTTAGATGCTGTTTATGATGCTACGGGTGAGCCTGGCGAGTTAGAAAAAGCTTTAACGCAAATGTGTCAGGAAGTCGATCAGGCTATTATCGAAAATGGATACAATGTTATCCTGATATCGGATAGAAAGATAGATGCAGACCATGCGCCTATTCCTTCACTGCTTGCCGTAGGAGCCATTCATCATCATTTGGTTGAGAATGGTTTGCGTGTGCGAGTTGGGCTGATTGTGGAAGCTGGTGACATTAGAGAAACACATCATTTTGCCACACTTATAGGTTATGGAGCCAATGCGATTAATCCTTATATGGCTTTCGATACGATAGTATCTCTTGAAGCGAATAAAATGTCGCCTAAAGGACTTACAAACGAACTTGCCTTTAAGAATTACATTGAGGCCATTGGTGGCGGTTTGCTTAAAATCTTTTCGAAGATGGGTATTTCAACCCTGCAATCTTACCATGGTGCTCAAATATTTGAGTCTATAGGTTTATCGAATAAGGTAATTGAGGCCTGCTTTAAAGGAACCGTTTCTCGTTTGGGAGGTATCGATTTCGATGGCATTGCACGAGAGGTTTATGTGCGTCATCAATTGGCATTTCCGCAACAGGCAGGATTAAAACCTCGATTAGATGAAGGTGGACTTTACCAATGGAAAAAGAAGGGTGAGCATCACTTATTCAATCCAACAACAATTCGTTTGTTGCAACGGGCTGCACGTAACAAGTCTCAGGATGCCTATAATGAGTACGCTCAAGAGATAAATGATCAGTCTGAAAAGGCTGTGACTATTCGTAGTTTGTTTGAATTTAAGAAACGTAAATCGGTTCCTTTGGCAGAAGTTGAACCGGTTGAGAATATATTCAAGCGATTCGCCACAGGAGCCATGTCCTTTGGTTCCATTTCTCATGAGGCTCACTCTACTTTAGCTATTGCCATGAATCGTATTGGTGGTAAAAGTAACAGTGGCGAAGGGGGCGAGGACGAAATGAGATACGAACCTTTAGCCAATGGTGATAGTATGCGTTCGGCTATTAAGCAAGTCGCTTCTGGTCGATTTGGGGTAACCTCTTATTACCTCAGTCAAGCTGATGAGATTCAAATTAAAATGGCACAAGGAGCTAAGCCTGGCGAAGGTGGACAGTTACCTGGTCATAAGGTAGACGAGTGGATTGGTAAGGTGAGACATTGCACACCTGGTGTGGGTTTAATTTCTCCACCACCGCACCACGATATTTATAGTATTGAGGATTTGGCTCAGTTGATTTATGACTTGAAAAATGCCAACAGAAAGGCGAGAATCAATGTGAAGTTGGTTTCAAAAGCAGGTGTTGGAACCATTGCTGCAGGTGTGGCTAAGGCACATGCCGATGTTGTTTTGGTTTCTGGTTTTGATGGTGGAACAGGTGCATCGCCGATTAGTTCGGTGCAACATGCGGGTACGTCTTGGGAACTAGGTTTGTCAGAAACGCACCAAACGCTTGTGAAGAATAAGCTGCGCGATAGAATAACCGTGCAGGCTGATGGGCAAATGCGTACAGGGCGCGATTTGGCAATAGCAACCCTTTTGGGTGCCGAGGAGTGGGGCGTTGCAACAGCTGCTCTAGTAGCAACAGGTTGTATCATGATGCGTAAGTGTCATTCAAACACTTGCCCTGTAGGTGTTGCAACTCAAAATAAAGAGTTGAGAAAGCTCTTTACGGGCGATCCAAAACATGTGGTGAATTATTTCACTTTCCTTGCCGAAGATTTACGTCAGATTATGGCTGAACTGGGTTTCAGAACCATTAACGAAATGGTGGGACAGGTCGATGTCCTTAGGTTAAGAGAAGATATTGATCACTGGAAAGTTAAGAGTCTCAATTTAAGTCCTATTCTGTTTAAGGAAAAGGAAGCGAAAGGCGTTGGCTTGTATAAAAAGATCGATCAAGATCATGGTGTCGATCAGTTTTTCGATTGGAAATTGATCGAATTGGCAACAGATGCTCTTGAAAATGGTAAATCGGTTTACGGAGAATTCGATTTGGTAAATACCGATAGAGCTGTTGGAACACTATTGTCTCACGAGATATCGAAAAAATATAAGTCTGACGGTTTAGCCGAAGATACCATCAATCTAAAGTTTAGAGGATCGGCAGGACAGAGTTATGCCGCCTTTGCAGCCAAGGGTATCACTTTTGAATTAGAAGGTGAAGCCAACGACTATTTTGGGAAAGGTCTTTCGGGTAGTAAGCTGATTGTTTATCCCGATAGGAAATCGACATACGAAGCTGCAGACAATATGATTATTGGTAATGTAGCCTTTTATGGGGCGACATCGGGCGAGGCCTATATCAATGGTGTTGCAGGAGAGCGTTTTTGCGTAAGAAACTCCGGAGCAACAGCTGTTGTCGAAGGCGTAGGACGACATGCATGTGAATATATGACTGGCGGTAAGGTTATTATTCTAGGTGGTGTTGGGTCCAATTTTGGAGCAGGTATGTCGGGAGGAGTCGCCTATGTTTACGATATAGATGGCACATTCGAGAAATATAAAAATTACGAGCTCGACGATTACGAGAGTATCGATTTGGAAGATGAAGACTTATTACGCGATTACATCAACAAACATCAAAAATACACCAAAAGTAAGCGCGCAAAAGAGATTCTAGATAATTGGGATAATGCTATGCTGAAGTTCATTAAGGTTTTCCCAAAGGAATACAAACTCGCACTTGAGAATCAAAAAAGGAAAACAGAAACCCTTGAAAAAGATATTCTGGTTTAACCAATTTGAATTGTACTAGTTTGTCAGACTCTGACTATAGGTAAATCGTAAATGTCAGGGTATGGTTAATATTTCTTTCTGAGAGCCTCACAAAAAAAGTGAGACCCTCAGGTTTAATCATCGTCAGGCTCTGACTATAGGCAAACTGTACATGTCAGGTTCTGACTAGTGATTATCTAAATATACTGAGAGCCTCACAAAAAAAAGTGAGACCCTCAGATTAAAAGTTTCAAATTAAAGAATTGAAAGATGGGAAAACCAACAGGATTTTTAGAATATAAAAGAGAATTGCCAGCCTATAAACCAGTTGCAATTCGTATAAAAGATCATAAAGAATTTATTCAATCAATAAGTAAAATTAAACTCGAAAAACAAGCAGCACGTTGTATGGATTGTGGAGTACCTTTTTGTCACAGTGGATGTCCCTTGGGAAACAATATTCCCGATTTTAACGATATGGTTTATAAAGACAACTGGAAAGCGGCCTATAAAATTTTGGTCTCTACAAATAATTTTCCTGAGTTTACGGGGCGAATTTGTCCAGCACCCTGCGAATCCTCATGCGTTTTAGCGATTAATAAGGAAGCTACAGCTATCGAGCTGATCGAGAAGAACATTATAGAGCGAGCTTATAAAGAAGGCTGGGTAAAGCCTAATATTCCCTTAATGCGAACCGATAAAAAGGTTGCGGTTATAGGATCAGGACCAGCAGGTTTGGCTGCAGCCTCGCAATTGAATTCGGCAGGTCATCAGGTTACTGTTTTCGAAAGAAGTGACAGAATTGGTGGTTTGTTGAGATATGGTATTCCCGATTTTAAATTGGAAAAAGCACTAATAGATAGACGCCTCGAAATAATGAAATCGGCTGGTGTTGAGTTTAAAACCAATGCCTACGTTGGTAAAAATATTGATGTCGAAGAGGTTTTAAATAATTTTGATGCTGTATTGCTTTCAGGTGGATCAACCATACCTCGCGACGTGCCTGTAAAGGGGCGTGAGCTTAAGGGTGTGCACTTTGCTATGGATTTTCTTCGTCAACAAAACCAACGTAATGCAGGCGATACCATTAAAAAATCTGAGACCATTCTTGCTAAAGACAAGCATGTTTTGGTTATAGGTGGTGGCGATACGGGCTCCGATTGTGTTGGAACATCTATTCGACAAGGTGCAGAATCGGTATTGCAAATTGAATTATTGATTCAACCACCCGATGGTTTTAATTCCATAACACCTTGGCCACAGTACCCAGCCATATTGCGTACCAGTAGTTCTCAGGAGGAGGGATGCGATCGTGAATGGTCGGTTCTTACCAAAGAGTTTGTAGGCGATGAAAATGGTCAAATTGTTGGCGTTAAGTTGGTCGATATCGAATGGGAAAATAATAGTTTTAAAGAGATACAAGGTAGCGAGAGAGAACTGGCTTGCGATTTGGTTTTTTTGGCCGTTGGTTTCCTTCATCCGCAATACGAAGGCTTACTAAGCGACTTAAGTGTTGACTTGGACGAAAGAGGCAATGTGAAAACCAAAAAATATCAAACTTCAAAAGCAGGTGTATTTGCTGCTGGCGATATGCGTCGAGGACAGTCTTTGGTGGTTCATGCCATTAGCGAAGGTCGTGAGGCGGCTCGTAAGGTTGATATACACCTAAGTGGTAGTTCCGTTCTCGAATCAAAAGAACATTCTCTAATTTCAGTGGTAGATTGATTTAGAGTAAGCTCTCTCTCCTTTGTCGAATTGGGAGAGGGGGTCTTTTTTTATTGTTACTGTCGAGCAGCTCAGTCCAAGGTGGAATGTCCAAACATATTAGTCTCGAACTATCAGGATCACAAAAAGAGTGAGCCTCTCAGATACTGTGATTAAATCCTAATAGATTTTAATATATTTCTTAACTTTATGACGCAGAAAGAAGACTTCAGTCCATTCGTTGAACGGAAGTTTATCT
>JADGEF010000065.1:0-4889 GCA_016744515.1 Marinifilaceae bacterium
ATTAACATGAGTTTTGTTAGTTAAGAAGAAATCTTTTTTGCAATCAATTGTTTAATTTTGAAATTTACACATAAAATAAAACTAATGGATAGTGTAAAGACTAAAATGTATTCGCCCTTTGAAGAGAAAATAAATATTTATTCTCATGCATTAGGTTTCATTCTTGCTTTCATAGGTTGCATTTTACTAATTAAATTGACTTTGTATCGCGAACAGGTAAGTCATGTGCTTAGTTTCAGTGTGTTCGGTTTAAGTATGATGATCTTATTTGCAGCTTCTACACTTTACCATAGTGCAATTGATGATGTTAAGAGAGCGCATTTAAGGATATTTGACCATGCTTCCATTTATGTATTAATTGCTGGAACATATACACCCTTTTGTCTGGTAACCCTACCAGATAGATTGGGGCTTATATTTTTTGTTGTAGTTTGGAGTTTTGCTTTGGTTGGTATATGCATTAAGTTCTTTTTTACAGGACGATTTTCAATTATTTCGACTTTGATGTACCTATTTATGGGATGGATGATGGTATTCTTGATTAAACCTCTATACCATAATCTAGCACTCGAGGGCTTGTATTGGATATTTGCAGGAGGTTTGGCTTATACTATCGGTGCCATTTTATATAGTATTAAGCGCATTCCTTTTAATCATGCAATTTTCCATATCCTAGTCCTTATAGGGAGTTTTTGTCACTATATGGTTATATATCTCTATGTTGTATAAGGTTTGAAAGTTAAAATAATAGTTCGGTAATATTTTGTAAATATCTAATAATGAGTCTTGTTTCGATCTCTTAGTGTTTTTTTTAACATCTTTCTTAAAAGTAGTTTGTAAATCAGTTTCATGTCTTAAACCTCACGGACAATTGTTAAAATGGGCTGAGTTAAATGAAGTCTGCCTGAGCTGTGATCGAAAACTATTTATTTTTTCCTTTTCACCTTTCTTTAGCCTTTTTTATTTTTTCACTTTAACTTTTATCCTTTTTCACTTTAACCTTATCTTCCCTTCGTATTCTCCCAATGGGCTAAAACAAAACGCAGATCGCTCATACTAACTTTATTGCCAAGGTCATTTTTTGCATCATTTAAGGCTTCTATTTCGTTGTTATCAAAATAAGTCATGATTGTATCTAGTTTTTCATCATCGATAAAACGATTGATGGGAAGAGTATTGATACCAACATAGTAGCATAAATGTTCTTCGATGGTTGAGCGAGCCAAATCGCGTATAGCTGCAATAACAGGTATGCTTTTACCTTCTTTAAACATCAGAAAGCTTCTCTCTTTACTGCTAACTTTCTTTGGTTCTTGAGGGCTTGCTGATGAGAAGATATCTGGAGCTTCAGATAGACTATTTTCCTTTTTAAAAGCATCAACTAGTTTGAGAAGTTCCATGCCGAATTCATTAATTTTTTTTGTACCCATGCCTTTTATCTTCTTAAAAGCCATTTTGTTTTGAGGCAGGCTATTACAAACTTGGACAATTACTTTAAGGCTTATAATTGAGGCTACTGTGGTATTTAAAGTATCTGCCTTAGCGTATCTCCAGTCTTTAAGTTGCTTAAAGAGCTCAGGATAATCGACAATAGCAGCATAATCTTCTTGTTGTGGCATGCGCTTAAACTTCACTGTTTTTAAGTGTTCTTTTGCTTTCAGCTCCAAGAAATCTTTAAGCACAAAGCCATGGTTGCAATGAAGCATACAGGCTAATTTTACTTGAGTAAACTCAACAATACGTGTACGTAAATCTTTAACCGTTTTAGCTAAGGATTGATTGTCAGTATCAAAATAAGCTTCATGTACGGGTTCTAAAAGATAGAGTTCTAGTTTTGGAATGAAGTATTGACAAGCTTTATGTAATCGCTCTTGAAAGAGTTTATCGTTCTCTAAATTAGGCGATGAACCAAACATATGGAAGAGCTGACCTGCAAATTGTTGTCCGACCTTAACGAGTTCGGGTTTGATCTTGTCTATAACAGCCAATAGTTTTTCCTTACAATCGCCTTGCGAAGTTGTTGGATGAGCCTCAAAAACTTTATTTAAGCGGTTAGCGTAATGGTAGATTAAATCCATATCGAAAAGCTCTCTCAATAGTGAAAGTTGATAATCACGCTTGGCTTTATATAGGTCTTCTTGTTTTGGAGGATTATCTTTCATTTCCTGGTTGAAGCTTTCTACCGAGCTATCGCAAATTATACCTTGTGGATTAATTCTGGTTTTTAGAACCATACCTTCAAGAGTTTTGCAGCGTGATAGTGCGACATAAACCTGTCCGTGAGCAAAGGCCGATGCAGCATCGATAATTGCTTTTTCGAAGGTTAAACCTTGAGATTTGTGAATGGTAATAGCCCACGCCAATTTCAATGGGAACTGGGTAAAAGTACCAATCACTTCTTCTTCAATCTCCTTAGTCTTTTCGTTTATGGTGAATTTAATATTTTGCCAGGTTTCCTTTTCAACTTCAATTACATTTTCGTCGCCCTCGCATTTTACACTAATGTTTTCCCTATCGATAAAGGTGATGATACCAATTTTACCGTTATAGAATCGTTTGGCTTGTTGTGAGTCATTTTTTACAAACATGACTTGCGCTCCTTTTTTCAATTCTAAATTTTCAAGAGTGGGAAAGGCA
Organism: Marinifilaceae bacterium; assembly: GCA_016744515.1. Taxonomy (GTDB): domain Bacteria; phylum Bacteroidota; class Bacteroidia; order Bacteroidales; family Marinifilaceae; genus Ancylomarina. Next base: position 2,638 of record JADGEF010000065.1, read on the forward strand.
TATTCGGGGAATTGCCTATCTATACTGGCAGTAAAACTTTTTTTGTCGGCTTCAAGCTTTTCCAATTTGACCTCATTAATTTCTTCAGCCTTTCTGTTGTGCGTACTCAGTGTAATATATGCATCCTTATCATCAGGATCGAAATCAGGCTTGTAGTTGGCATTAAGTCTACGTCGCGAAGCATCCGAAAGTTGGTTGTTACGAATCTCATTCAGGATTTGGATAAAATCCTGATCTTTTTGGCGGTAGATATGTTTTAGCTCGATGCAAGTGTGTGGTGATTTTTGTAAAGCTCTTGAGCTAAAGAAAAATTCCGTAGCATAGAAACGTTTTAGAATTGACCATTCTTCTTGTTTTACCACTGGAGGTAGTTGTTGCAAATCGCCAATCATTAGCAATTGTACACCACCAAAAGGGAGTTTCGATTTACGATAACGACGCAGAGCAGCATCAATACCATCTAGTAAATCGGCACGAACCATAGATATCTCATCAATCACCAATAAGTCGAGAGTTCTGATAATATCGATTTTGGTTTTATTGAAATGTTTCTCAGGCACTTTTTCACCCTTGTTTTTGTATTCATCTTCGGGAATAATAGGGCTGAATCCCAATTGAAAAAAGGAATGAACGGTAACACCTCCAGCATTTATAGCAGCAACACCTGTAGGGGCTACAACAATCATTCGCTTTAATGATTCGTGGCGTAATCGGTGTAGAAAAGTGGTTTTACCTGTACCGGCTTTCCCAGTTAGAAAAATATTGGTATTCGTATTTTCTATATAATCGTAAGCCAGTCTTAGTTCTTTATTGTCTTCCATTCTGATGTTGAAAAATGATAATCAGTAAAATTAATATTTTAGATGAAGAATGGGTGAGAAAGGATGAAGGAAATTTAAGTATAAAATATAGACGCAGATTTTTGCTGATAAAAAGGAGTAGAGATATTCATTTTATATGGGGACATTTGAAGAAAACAAAGCCAGAGAAAACATTTTTCTAAACCGAAGTCCTTAGATTATAACAAAGCCGACTTTTGCGAGTCGGCTTTGTTATTTAGTAGAACGAGCTGATTAGCTTTTAAGCAATACCCATAGAATTCGAGTTGTTGAGGTGTATCGTATAAGGCAATTTTAGTTAGAATATCAAAATCATTCATCCTTTCGATAGTTCATTTAGTGCAGCATTCTTCGATTCTGTGCTTGTTTGAGATTCTTCCATTTTTTTATCAAATTCAGATCTGTGAGCTAGTAAATTATCAAGTTCTGCTAAGCATTCTGTCGTAAGCTCAGGCGTTTTAGAATCATATAATGAGATATATGCAGAGCATAAAATATAAATAATGTTAATAGTTGTTGTTCGATATGCATATTTTATAGTGAAATAGGCTATTGTAGCTAAAAATGGATGTTGTGAGTGGTAAAATCTATTTTGTAGATGGTAAAATTGGTTCTGTGAGGGTGAAGTGGACGTTGCTAACGGTAAAATTGGCTTTGTGAGGGTGAAATGAACCTTGCAGGCGGTAAAATTCATTCTGTGAGGGGAATGTGGACATTGTGTCGGTTGATTTGGGCTCTGTAAGTGTGGAATGGACATTGTGTCATATTAAATAGGTTTTGTGTAGATAGGTTCGATTAAATATTTATTCATTAGAGTTTTTTATGAAATACTTATGTAGAGTTGTTCTGTTTTATTCTGACAGTTCGTTTTGTTTATAAATAAACCCTGTTTATTTAGATTCATGTCTACTCTTAGTATTCTTATCACGATATATAAGAAATAATAAGCATATGCTTGTTTCTAAATTGATGAACAAAATGGGGCACAATGCCATGAAAATAACTTCCATTTATCTGCATTTAGCAGACAGTAGTTCTATAAAAATGCCTGATTTACTTTAAACAGATAAAAGCAGTTATGAAACAGATTGAAAATGGAAGAACGAGCTACGATTTGCCAGATATTTTAAGGGATAATAAACCGTCTTTTTTTGAGAGATACAATTTGTTTACACAGCAAGAAAAGGCTTATCGAGATATTTGTACCTGCAGAATAGTAGATTGATTCCCTTTTGGAGACCTGTGTACTTATTCCAGAATACGAAGGTTTATCAGCCATTGAAGCCTACAGTTTAATCACAGGTAAAGATGTAAGCAGATGTTTTAAATGCAGAAAAGGCAGAATTTTATGCAGAGCCTTACCAAGCCCTGAAACTTAAGAGAAACAGCAGGAAAAGTTCTTTGAAAACAGAT
>JADGEF010000065.1:4989-22100 GCA_016744515.1 Marinifilaceae bacterium
GCAGATGTTTTAAATGCAGAAAAGGCAGAATTTTATGCAGAGCCTTACCAAGCCCTGAAACTTAAGAGAAACAGCAGGAAAAGTTCTTTGAAAACAGATTAATAAAATTAATAGCTAAAGACTATAAGGGGAGAATTATATCCAGATATAAAACAAAACAGGCTTAACTTAGGCAAGAATAGCAATCTGTGCGATACTGTAGCCACCAATATGAAAGAGAAACCTATAGAATGCCCATAGGCTCAACGGCATTGTTCAACTATGTTTTATCCTCTATTTGTCAGTGTTTTTATCAGAAAAGAGAATGGAGATAAACCTGAATTCTCTTTTTTTGTTAACTTCGAAAAACTAAAGGATAAAACACGTTTACGTTAGGTGTTATTGAAGAAACTTACTGCACATTGAAAACTCTTAAAATGATATTGAATTACAAAACAGGCAAGCTCCCACCAAATTTCATCTATTTAGGAATAATGTTGTTCGTTATCAGTATCTGGAGAATGTCCGTTTTAGACTGGACAGGAGTATTATTTTTTATAGTATCGCTGCTATTTATTTTTATAAAATCGAGGATAATTATAGATACAGATAATAGAAGATTAAAAAAATATATTGGTTTTTTTGCAATTAAGAAAGGAGAATGGGAAAGTATAAACTCAATAATTAATCTTCAAATTATAAAAACAAAACACACACAAGCAATGAGTGTTCTTTCTATCACTAGAACCGAAACTAATGACGTTTACAAACTCCTTATGACTTTATCTAATAGAAATATTGAACTTATGTCAGGAGAAAAAGATTTTATTATCGATAGAGCGGAAAGAATATCTTCATCGCTTCAAGTATTGGTTAAAAATAAAACCAATTAAGATGAAAAAAATAATAGGCGTTTTAATCATTTTAGGTTTTATTGGTTGCAATACAAAAAAGGATTGTTCCTATCAGAAACCAATTGCCCTAAACGATGGACTGAATGTATCTACTCTTGAAGAACACAAGTTGGATACAGTCGTATTCAATAAATTAAACCAAGACATTTGCAATGGTAAATATGGGAATATGCATAGTTTACTGGTAATAGAAAATAACGACTTGGTAATAGAGCAATATTATAATGGATGGACAAAGGAAAGACTTCATTTTTTAGCATCTAATACGAAAAGTTTTAATCCCTTATTAATTGGAGTAGCAATAGAACAAGGGTATATTAGAAGCGTTGACCAAAGAATGTTAGGTTTCTTTCCCGAATATGGAAATCTCAAAAAAGATACACTAAAAAATAAAATAACCATTAAAGATTTGTTGACAATGACTTCGGGTTTTCAATGGGATGAGCAATCCTTACCGTTCGATGACCCAAATAATATGGGCAGACAAATGGATTTAACAGATGACTGGTTAAAATCAGCATTAATATTGCCTATGGACACAGTTCCCGGAACAAAATATGTTTACAGCGGACCAAATAATATTATTTTAAGTGAGATTATAAAGAAAACAACAGGGCAAAATATTGCTGAATTTGCAGAGAAATATTTATTTGAACCTATTGGAATAAAAGAATATGAGTGGTCCAAAAAAAACGGCATTTATGATAGCGGTGGTGGTTTAAAATTAAAACCAAGGGACATTGCAAAATATGGGTTGCTTCACCTTAATAAAGGAAAGTGGAAAGATAAAACTATCATATCCGAAGAATGGATAGAAGAAACGTTTAGTCCATATATAGAAATTAATCATCCATTTTATAGTTGTTATCAGTGGCAAATGGCTAATACAGATTTTGGATTTGATGTTTGGTTCATTCCAGGAAATGGAGGACAAATAATAAACATTATTCCTGCTTTGAATATGGTTATTATTATAAATGCAGACAATAGAGGGAGATCATTGGAAAATAGAACTCCATTAATTAATTTATTACAAAATATAACTAAGATACATCCGAAATTGATGTAATGAAAAATTAAACATCAAGGTCTATAATTCGCTCAAACCCCATTATGGTTTGATAGGAAAGAGGCACGCAACCTGCCAAAACTCGGGCAATTTACCGTTATGCCTCATATAAAACAGTTTTCAGATAAACACTAACTTAATGTAAAAGAACTATGAAATTAAAATTTTTAACAATACTATTCTTACTCTTAGTTACTTGTAATTTTTCTAATGCTCAAAAAACTTCTGGCGATAAAAAAAATGGAAAAATTGGAATTTCATTTTCATCATTTGGTGAGAACGATGTAATTCGTTTTGAAGATTTAGACGGAGCTGCGAGTTATAATAGTGATAGTTTTTACACTTTAGGGATCAATTATGTTCATCCATTAAATAATTGGTTGGAAATAGAAACTGGTTTAGAATACTCAAATCATACTATTTCAATTCAACCAAACCTGCCACCTGACATGGATGATTCTCCTTACAATGCAGATTTCTCTCTTTTAAATATACCCCTAACTTTAAGAGCCAACTTCTTAACGTATTTTTTTATAAATGGAGGTCTGATGCTTGACCTTGATACAAGTAATTCTAAATCCATAGATCGTCAGACTGGTATAGGTGGTTTATTAGGGATAGCGGCAAAATATGATTTCGATTTTGGAGCGACAGTATTTATAAACCCTTATTTAAAAGCTCACTCCTTGATTCTTTTCTCACCCGAAAACCACCCCCAAAGATTAATGGAGTCTGGTTTTAGATTTGGAATAACCTTCGATTTAAAAAAAAGGAATTAATAAATACGAGGTATAACAACTAAGCGTTCGTGTGGCAGGAACTGCCCAATATGAAAGGTGGGCTGAGGTGAGTCTTAGGTGATGTGGTAGAGACGCAATGCACAGCGTTTCTACGAATGGTGATTATAAAAATAGATTTGTACTAACATGCAAACAGCGAAAGAAGCAAAAAAGTGTTTCTCGTTGTAAAACAACCAAAGCCTACAAACGACATGCAGAGCTGAATATAAAGAAAACAGATGCATTAATTAGGATGTTTTCTTGGATATGTTAAGTGTAAGATAACAGTAGGTTACATCTTGATTGATACTTGGTTTCTAGGTATTGGATTGATAAAGAAAATACGAAATGTCAATCCCAATACGCATCTAAGTTTTGTGAAAGTGATTGAAATATATAGCATTAGATATAGAATGGAAGCCTACGAAACAATCGGAGGTTTAATTTAGGAAACTAAAGCAAAATTATACTGAGCACAATCTGAGTGTTAGGATTTTAGCGGTTATTAATCAAATAATGTTAATCTTGGGAAGAATAACTATGTTGTGTTGATTTTCAAAAGGATTACATGTGAATTAACTAACAGGAGTAGTGGATTTCTTTTTTTATTGAAACAGTATCTGACAGATTTATTTAAGTGTTGTGTCTAAACCTTGTCTGGTTGGATAAACTTAGTTTTTAAGAAATCATTATTATCATATCAGGATCTTCTTTATCCTGTCTTATTTTCGTTTAACAAGAAAAGGCGATCACATATAGAATAGAATTGATGGGATAAGAGAAATGTCTTATAATTGTTTTTTTTAATTATCGAGCAAATATTTCGATATATTATCTATCAACTAAAAATTAATCATATGAACCACAATTATTTTAAGAGGTTGAGTTTGCTTCTTGTTTGTATTGTCTCGTTTTCGGCACTTACCCAAGCGCAAGGAACACGTCTTTTGAGGCAGCCAACACTATCTTATACGCATATTGCCTATATCTATGCAGGCGATTTATGGGTTTCCAATATAAATGGAAATCAAACCCTACGATTAACCAGTACACCAGCAGTTGAAAGCGACCCTCATTTTTCTCCCGATGGTAAAACCATTGCATTTACATCGAATCGTTCGGGTGTAAATTCTGTTTATACAGTTCCTGTAACTGGTGGGGACGTAAAACGATTAACATGGTATCCAGCAAGTGCTAATGTGCGAGGATGGACACCTAATGGCAAAAAGGTTTTGTATGCATCAACTCGTGAAACAGCACCGTCTAACTTCGATCGTTTATGGATCGTATCATGCGATGGTGGCGTATCGACTATGCTGAATGCACAGTGGGGAACCAAGGCTTCTTTTGCTGCCGATGGTAAGCAGATTGTTATTGATAAGGTTCGTCGTTGGGATTGGGAATGGCGTGCTTACCGTGGTGGACAAAATACCCCACTAATTATTCTGAATCTTGAAGACTCAAGCGAAAAATTGCTTCCTAACGAGTCAACTGTTGATGTTCAACCTGTTTGGTTAGGCGATAAAATCTATTTTCTTTCAGATAGAGATTGGGCAGTGAATATTTGGATGTACGACACCAAGACGAGTGCTTTAACACAAATCACAAAATTTAAGGATATCGATATTAAATCCCTTTCGGGTAATAAAAAACAGCTTGCTTTCGAAAGAGAGGGTTACTTACATACATACGATATTGCCACAGGAAAAATCACTCAGCTTGAGTTCAATCTGCATGGCGATTTTCCTTGGACTAGAAGCAGATGGGAAGATGTAAGTTCACGAGTTAGTTCAGCTTCATTATCACCAACAGGTAAGAGAGCAATTGTGTCGGCTCGTGGCGAAATTTTCACCATTCCTGTAGAGCATGGCGATACTCGAAATATAACAAACAACTCAGCAGCAGCAGAACGCACTCCTCTATGGTCACCAAAAGGGGATAAGATTGCATGGTTTTCTGATGTTAATGGGAAAGGCTATCAATTGATGATTGCCGATCAGGATGGTCTATCAGATCCTGAAGCAATATCGATTAAAGAGTCGAAATTAGGATGGGAGCCAACCTGGTCGCCCGATGGTAAGTATATTGTTTTCACAGATGATGATGTACGTATTCGATTAATCGATATTGAAGCAAAAACGATTAAGACTATTGATATAGGTGGAAATAACTTTGAGCGTGGCTCCCTTGGATTAACTTGGTCTAAAGATTCTAAAAGAATAGCTTACGCAAAATCAGGACCTAACAATTTCAGACGTATTTGCATTTGGTCTATGGCTGATAATCGAGTAAGACCAGTAACCAACAAAATGGCAGATGCCTTTTCACCTGCTTGGGATGCCGATCAACATCACCTATATTTTCTTGCAAGCACTGATTTGGCATTACTTTCGGGTTATGTAAACACTTCTGTAATGTCGGCCAAAGCAGCTAATTATGGTGCTTATGTGATTAATCTTATTAAAAAAGACCCTTCGCCATTTGAGCCAAGAAGCGACGAGGAAAAAGTGACTAAGACAGAGGATAAGAAAAATGCAAAAAAAGAAAGTAAGGACAAGAAGAAAAACGATAAATCGAAAAAAACTAAGTCGAAAATCGATAGTTTAATGACGATTGATTTTGATAATATTGAGCGTCGAATTATTCCTCTGCCAATGGGTAGAGCAAAATATCAGTATATTATAACAGGTCTTAAAGGCATTGCTTTTATTGCTGAATCTGGAAAAGGTAGAGGTTCTTTACTTCATAAATTTAATCTAAAAGATAGAAAAGCCAAAGAATTTATTTCAGGTGTAAATTGGGTATCTATTTCTGCTGATGGAAACAAAATGTTAGCTAAAATAGGTTCAGCATGGAAAGTGATTAATACCAAAGGTTCTAATGGCAAAAGTGCGAAATCTTTAAAGCTTAGATTAAGAACGCAATTGGATCGTATGGCAGAATGGAATCAAATGTTTGAAGAAGCATGGCGTTACCAACGAGATTATTTCTACGATCCTAATATGCACGGACGTGATTGGAACGAAGTTTATAAACGTTATTCACCACTTGTTGCTCACATAAAACATCGTAGCGATTTAAACTATGTACTCGATCAGGTAAATGGTGAGCTTTCAGTAGGTCATTCATTTGTATCTGGAGGCGATTTTCCTAAAACGGATCGTTCTTTAGTAGGTGTTTTAGGTGCAAACTTAAAAGCGGATGGCAAACATTGGAAAATAGAGCGCATTTTCACTTCTGAGAGTTGGAATCCGAACTTGTCTAGTCCTTTAGATCGACCAGGTCTGAAAGTTGAAGAGGGAAATTATATTGTAGGTATCAATGGTAAGGAAATCAGCAATAAGAAAGACCTGTATATGGCTTTAGATGGAACCGCAGGACAACAAACTATTCTTCATATTAATACTAAATCTGATTTTAAAGGCGCTTGGAAAATTACAGTGAAGCCTATTCGTAGCGAAAGAGGACTTCGTCAAAGAGCATGGGTTGAAGATAACCGTCGCTTAGTTGATAAACTTTCTGGTGGACGATTAGCTTACATTTGGGTTCCGAATACATCAGGTAGAGGCCTTGTGTCTTTCAATCGCTATTATTTTGCTCAGCAAGATAAAGAAGGTGCTATTGTAGATGAACGATTTAATGGTGGAGGATTATTGGACGATTATATGGTCGATTTGATGAAACGTGAAACCAGAGCAGGTTTAACCAACGAAGTACCTAATGGTGAGCCTATTCATTTACCCGGAGGAATTGTAGGACCAAAAGTCTTAATTATTAACGAGCTAGCTGGATCGGGGGGTGATTTTTTCCCATGGATTTTTAAACACCAGAAAATTGGTCCTGTTGTAGGCGCACGAACTTGGGGTGGTTTAGTTAAATCATCAGTTCACTATAGCCTAGTTGATGGAGGTAGAGTAACTGCTCCTGATAATGCTGTATTTGATCCAGATACAAACGAATGGGTTGGTGAGAACAAAGGAATTGCACCAACTATTGCTATTCGTCAAGATGCAATATCATTAAACAAAGGCATTGATCCACAACTGCAACGTGCTGTTAAGGAGGCGCTTTCTCGCCTACCTAAAACAAAGAGAAAACTGGTAGTACCACCATTCTCAACACCAGCACTTAAAAAGTAGTTAAAGTTGAGAAACATACACACTATTTTTATCAGATAAAACTGATATCATAGATTTATTAATAGAAAGCGCCACTATTTGTGGCGCTTTTTTTAGTAGTGTGCCGTACATGGTAATTAGTTAGATGGAGAGAGTTCATTATGGGGGGAGACTACCAATACTTAGCAATATCATACTGAATAAGTTGGATGAAAAACTGGTGAAACGAGGTCATCACTTTGTTCGTTACACTAATGATATGCTTATATTATGGAAGAGCATCCGTAGTGCCAATTGCACTATGGCTAATATTATCGTATACATTAACAATCGCTTGGTTTATGCTGTCGAAGTATCTGGTGGTGTGGAAGTACGAAGCGGGAATTAATCCGTTTCTCCTATCCGATTACTGGTTGACTTGTTTAGATGTTATACTTAACAGTGAATAAGAAATAACGAGGCTGCACGTAATACGTAGATGATGAATAGGTGTAATTCGATTCGCTAGATTCAAATATTTGGTGTCTAAGAGGTTTTTACCTTTTAATCTCTTATAGGTTCAATTCCTCGAGGCTTGCCCCGAGGATTATTTACTTGTTTATAAATTGATAATGTATAGATTAACATATCATTGTCAGTTTTGATATATTGTTGTTTTCTGCTAATAAGTGAGTTTATAGGATCTAGTTTTTCATAATTGAATATTTATTATTAGCTTTATATCTGCTAGTCGATCATTTCAATAATATTTTCCGTGTTATGAGATCATTTTATATTTCAGAAAAGGACAGAACTAAGCTTGATAAATGTCTTAATCAATTAAATAAAGAGAAAGAAACAAAAGCAATTTTGTTTTTGATGGCAGATGCAGATCATTATTCAGAAAGTGAATTAACACCTTTGCTTAATTCATGTTCAAAACCTATTATTGGAGGTATATTTCCCGAATTAATATTCGAAGGAGAGCGTAAAGAAAAGGGTGTTCTATTGCTACCACTATCATTCGAACTAAAGGCTCAAGTTTTTGATTTATCCAAAGATGTAGATATCTATCAAAAACAACTGGAAGAGGTTCAGAAAGATTCAATGAATCCCTTGAGTTCATTATTTGTATTTATAGATAGTTTAGCTCAACGGAAAAGCCAATTTATAGAGACTTTATTCAACTTTTTCGGTGTAAATACGACTTATATTGGTGGAGGAGCAGGTTCTTTATCTTTTGATAAATTGGCTTGTATTATTTCAAATGAAGGTCTTCACGAAAATTCAGCAATAATAGGCTGGGGAAATCAGAAAATGAGCTTAGGAGTTGCTCATGGTTGGCATTCGTTTTCGAATGTATTAAAGGTAACTGAAACTGAAAATAATTGTGTGAAGACTCTTAATTGGCGACCTGCTTTTGAAGTCTATAAAGAAACTGTAGAGTTACATTCTAATATAAAATTGACTGCAGAAAATTTTCCTGAAATAGCAAAGTCCTATCCGTTAGGGATTGAAAAACTAGATGCAGAAATGGTTGTAAGGGATCCATTTAAGAATTGTCCCAATGGTCTTCATTTTGTAGATGCTATTCAAGAGGGGGAGTATGTAAAAGTTTTGCATGGTAATTTGGAGTCATTAATAAGAGGAGCAGAGATTGCTAAAAAGCTTGCCTTATCTAAGTTGGGTGAAAATATGGATCAAAATGCTTTGTTTTGCATTGACTGTATTTCTCGAGTTCTTTTTATGAGAGAATCTTTTTCAAAAGAATTGGATGTAATATCTAAAAACAAACAATTGTCAGGTGTTTTAACTATTGGTGAGATAGCTAATGAAGGGGATTCATTCTTAGAAATTTATAATAAGACTATAGTTTTAGGAGTATGGTAGAGAAATGTTTGCAAACAGAAATTTTATTAGAACTTGTTTTTAGTGTTAGTCTTGAAAAAAACGAACACATAATTCTCAACAAAAGCATGCCCCTATATTTAAGAAAACTTAACTGTTTTTTGGCTGGTGTTTTAAAAAGAGGAGAAGATGATAATATAAATGAGTTGATGGTAATGCCATTTGCAGCAGGTAAATGTGGGGATTGGGATATTGTTAAAAACTATTTTACTTCTTTTAGTTTAGAGCAAAGGCAAAATTGTCTTCAGTTTATCCATAACAATCTTTATTATTATGGCTTGTATTTAAGTGGATATGGCTTATTTATTTTGGGAAGGAAAAAGGAATTTGATCCTTTTTTTCTAAAAGAACTTCAAAATGTTGTGCATCATTTAGGGGAAATTTTGATTCAATCCAATGAAATTGAAAAACGACAAGCTGCTGAAGATAAACTTATTGAAAGCGAGCATCAATTTTCGATGCTTATGCAAGAATCTCCATCAGTTATAGAAATGTATGATTCAAATGGTTTACAAATAGCAGTAAATAAGGCTTATGAAAAGTTATGGCAGATTTCAGCATCAGAAACTTTATTTTGTTTTAATATCTTAGAATGTGATACCATAAAAAAAGTTGGTTTATTAAAATATATCGAGAAAGCATATGAGGGTGAATCTGTTTCCATATCTGATTATCAATTTAATTATCAAAATTTACAGGATTCTATTCATATTGAGAAAGAACGTTGGTTATCTACAAGAATATATCCTTTGACTGATCAGCATGGCGAAATAACACATATTGTTGTTAATCATGAGGATGTTACTCATCAAAAAGAATTCGAGAATAAAATACTTAAAGCTAAAGAGAAGGCTGAAGAGAGTGACCGATTAAAATCAGCATTTCTCGCTAATATGAGCCATGAAATTCGTACACCTATGAATGGTATCCTTGGTTTTACTAATCTTTTAAAACAACAAGCTTTTGATGAGATAGATCAGAATGCTTATGTAGAACTCATTGAAGAGAGTGGTGCACGTATGTTAGCTACTATTGATGATTTAATTGATATATCAAAGGTTGAATCTGGACAGATGGAGTTGCTAATTTCTGAAACTGATATAAATAAAGAAATTGAATATGTTTACAATGTGGTTGAAGAGGAAGCAGATAGTAAAAATATTCAATTGCATATTTCTAGTCTATTAGATGGTAATGAGTCAATAATAAGGACGGATAGAGAAAAGGTTTATGCTATACTTAGACATTTAGTGAAAAATGCTATTAAGTTTAGTAAGGAGGGACTTGTTGAAATAAATGTTAAGAAAAAGGGCGATTATCTAGAGTTTTTTGTGAAAGATATGGGAATAGGTGTTCCGGAAGAAAGACAGGAGGCTATCTTTGATCGTTTTATTCAGGCTGACATTGGTGATAAAAGGGCATTTGAAGGGACTGGTTTAGGTTTATCTATAACAAAAGCTTTTGTGAACATGTTGGGTGGTGAAATTTGGTTAAAAAGCAAGGAAAATATTGGATCTACTTTTTATTTTACTTTATCCAGTAAACTGGAATTAGATAAAGTCGGTAGATTTAAGTAGGAGGAATTAAATTTCGAACAAAATCAAAGTGAAATGAATTTGAAGGTATTGATAGTTGAAGATGATAAAATTTCAAGAAACTTTTTGGAGTTACTTGTAAAGTCATTAAGTGAAAATATTATTGTTGCTAAAAATGGATCAGAGGCTGTTAAGATTTATGAGCAAAATCAAGATGTCGATTTAATCTTAATGGATATGAAGATGCCTGAAATGGATGGCTATGAGGCTACTCGTCAAATTCGACAAATGAATAAGGATGTAATTATTATTGCTCAAACAGCTTATAGTTTAATAGGTGATAGGGATAAATCCATTGAAGTTGGATGTAACGATTATATTACGAAACCAATTTTTAAGGATAAATTAATGAATCTTATTAATAAATATTTTCTAAGTACATGACAAAAATTTTAATATGCCTATATCACCTTTCCTTTTTCGTTGTTTATCTTCTGAAAAAGTGACATGTAAAAGCCAGTGTAATTCGTTTTTAACACTCCAGTGTCTTCTGATATTTTGATTTAGTATTTTTGCAGAAGGTTCACAGCTAGAGATATAATGTCTGATTTCTTGCTCCGTTTTCTTAGATAGCTTATGATATCTTTGAGATTCAGTTTTTATTATGCACTTTAAATTGAGTAGTCCTCTTTCTGATCAAGGAAAGTTAAGTCCTCTATAATGCTGCATTTTTTAGCTTCAACTCTTCCATGACCTATGTCAGTTTGTTCATCTACTGAATTAAATGCATTAAACGAAATAGCCTTTTACATTGCTCAGAGAGGTTTCCTTGGTTATTCTTTATAAGCAAGAAGACAATGAAACCATTCAAGCTCGTGCCGATTTTAATGCTAAAGTCGACCTAATGACAGACAGATATGTATTGCACCGTAGAAAAGCCAAAGTCGTTTTCTGTAAAAGCGAAGTAATATATAAAGCAACTTGGTTTAACAGGTGCATATTCTAGATCATATACCAAGTGGATCAGCACAATGAAAACATTTTACAATGGCGTGCATTCAAACACCGATCATCTAGCTAAACTGTTACAATTTAAAGTAAGCGAAGATGAGATTACAGCCTGCATTTTTCATAATAAACATCATTATTCTTGCTCTAGTGCGAATTCAGTAAAGAATTTAAAGTTTCATTTTAGGGAATTTGATAGCTTTGTGATCTTAAATCATATTTTAACAAATTAGTCATTGAAACTTGCCAGACTTGTTGCAAGTGAAATATCAAAAATCAAGCAATTGTAATGCAAACACATAAACTTAGTCTTCAAGATAAATTGCCTCTCACTTGTTCACGAACAGGGAATTGCTGCCATGGAAAACATATTTTTCTTAATCCATGGGAGTTAGCTAGTCTTGCCAAGGAGAAAAAAAAGACGCCAAGGGAATTTCGCAATCTTTATTGCGAGTTTGGAGGCATTCTATTACAGTTTAACGGCAAACTAGGCTGGGATCAGAAACAAGCTTGTTCTCAATATGTCGACAATTTCGGATGCAGTGTCCATTTAGGGCGTCCACTAGCGTGTCGTTTATACCCACTAGGTCGTCAGTTACAAAGCGAAGAAGTTCACTATATGTTTCAAGGAGATGAATTTCCTTGTTTGGCTCCATGCCCCGATGTTATCGAATTGCCTCATTTAAGTGTAGGTGACTATCTTAAAGGGCAGATGACTGATGCGTTTGAAAAGGCTCAAGATGCTTATTTAGAACTGATGCAGAATACAGCTAATATAGCATTCGAATTACTGCTTGATACTGGCTTGGCTGAATCTGGAGATAAGGCAACATTACCACTATGGCGAGAGATGGGCAACGAGCTTCCAGAAGTATTAGCCGAACGGATAGGACAAGAATGGATCGATTGTTTGATGATTCCAGAAATTTCTGATAATAATTCTAGTGCATTTGTTGAAAAGCATAATGAATTGCTTCAATTAAAAATACAAGAACAATTTGGATCATCACAAACACATAAAGAAATACGTGAAGCATCTGTTTTAGTAATGGGAATCGCATTACATCTTGCTCGTGGTTTAGGTGCAAATCCCAAAGACCTTGCTGAATTGTGGATTGATACAGCAAAAAGTTATGGGGCTCAGGAATAATATTTGTGATAACTTGCTCGCATGAAGGTATGATTTATAAGGCTTGTTTACTTGGCGTGTTAATTAAGATACTTCTTTGAAATTGCCACGGGAATAAAGTAAAACCACCATAGTTAAGCTAAGGCAAAAGTATATTTCATCAATGAAAAGTAATAAAGAACAATTAGAAAAAAGAGGATTTTTGTCCAAAGAATTTAATACAGGTTCTTATGATTTATCCTTAAATGAAAAATTCCGATTACTTCAAAGTAAGATTCCGACGGAGAGAACATTTGCTGCCCGATTATTAAAAAATGAAAATGAAGTTAAAAATGTGATTGAGCATCTGATAAAAGCTCTTATTATAGAGAAGAAGCTCTATGTCAAAATTGAAATCTCTAACACTTTAATTTCTTATGGAAAACTATCTGTAAAACCATTGATTAAAGTACTTGGCGAAATCGGGAATAATCAGCACAAAGTTGTACCTGAAAAAGAATTTAAGAAAAAGAATTATCCCTTACCGAGAGACATCTCAAGTAGGATACTTGCACATATTGGGAAAAATGCTTTGCCCGAATTATTGAATAATTTAGAACGTCTTGATATAAAACAACAGTTAGAGGCTATTGATGCTGTAGGCTTTATTTGTTTTTATGATTATTGTCCTAACACATATGAATTATTAAAAAAGTGTTATTTGCAAAACTCAGAAAATGAATTGATAAAATGGAAAATTATTCGAGCATTAAGTGGATTTGCTGAAAGTGAGAACTTCTTAGAAATAGAAAAAATAAATCATCAAAATAAGAGATTAAAGGAAGAAATTAAACGAAGTGTTTCATTGATAAAGAAAAGAATTGAAAATTAAATTTGAAGCGGTTATAAAATGGCACGTCAAGCGGTACAAAACTTAATTTGTGTCTAAATATATTTCATTTTTTACCCCATTTAGTATGATGATGTGAAACCTTTCTGTACAATAAATTACAAGTTTATTCCTTATTTGATTTTCTAATTTTCATAACAAAGATGAAGTATGCTCTAGTGAAGTAAAACAGAGCTAAACTTTCTTCGATAGGGGAAACCCTACTTTCAGATCATTAAAAAAGAAAGATATCCACTAAACATCAATAAACATTCTTACAATCAAATACTTAAACAGTATTCTTAATATTTAACAAATTCTAACATATAATATGACAAGGCTTTGAAGTAGATTTTTATACATTTGCCCAACGAATATTGAATTATGAAGAATTTATCAGTTTTGCTGGTTATTTTATCGCTACTTTTTCTTGTGATACCGATCATACAACAAATGATTAAGGTAAAACAAGAAAATAAACTTGCATTGGTGGCTGATATGATACCCGAAATAGATGAGTCAATATCGGAATATAGTAATGCTGACACACAAGATTTGGATGTGTATTCTTACAAAAAAATTGAATTCTATTTGACTGATTTTGAAAAATTCAATGATTCAAGCAAGAATGTAATCAATCCTTACAGACAAAAATTAGAATCTCCACCACCCCAATCCTAAGCTTTTTTTCTATTGTAAATTCTTTCAATAGCTATACATGCACCTGTATTGAGTTGATTTGTTGAAAATGGCTTAGTCTCATCTGCATGCAAAATGGAATTATCCTACTGATTACTATGAATAGATAGTCAGACTGAAGATAAGTGCCAGACTTTCTTTTAAAAATACAATTCCCTGATCAAACAGATTAATTCATGAAAACAAGTATTGTGCGAAGAAATCGCAAACCAAAAATTCAACTCCTGCACCAATATTATATCTATACTGGTTTTTATCAATTTATTGGTAAGAATTTGAAGAAGGCAATTGTTCCTTTCCTACTCATAGTCGGTCTTATTCTATTTCTGGAATATTATGTGCTAGATTTTCAAAGTTTGTTTCATGAAACAACCAAAGCCTATTCCCGATTAAGTATATTCCTACTCTTTTTTATTTCAGAATCGGTATTAGGATTAATTCCTCCCGAGCTATTCATTGCTTGGGTAAAAACACTACCAGTACCCATACAAAATCTTTCTATTCTTGCTCTACTCTCCTATATGGGAGGATGCGTTTCTTACTTTATTGGAAAAATAATTCTTACAATACCGGTTGTGAAAAATGCGGTTGAAAGTAGAATGCAAAAACACATTACAAATCTTAGAAAATGGGGCGGATTTCTTATCGTAGTTGGAGCCCTTTTGCCAATCCCATTTTCTATAGTCAGCATGGCGTCAGGGATTATTAATTATAACTTTAAAAAATATCTTTTGTTTGGATTGTTTCGTTTTTTGAGGTTTATTCTCTTTGGTTTTGCTATTTTCAACATTATGAGTTAATAATTCAACTCAATAAAATGGGCAGAATAAAAAAGATCGATACTTATGTACCGATCTTTTTTTATGTCTACAACTTGGGCAATTATTCTTACATCTCAATAGGCTCCATTACAAACACACCAAAACAATCATGATCATCGTAACTATGCCCTACTATTTGATTATTTACATTCAGAGTTCCTTCCCAAGTATCCAAATGGTATTCAAATTCCTTTTCTACATCTAGTAATTCAACCTTAATTCCTGTCACTTTAAAATTAACACCGTCAAAATTCCCTTCTACATCCTGTTGAACTCTAAAGGGAGTTTCATCATCAATTCTTTCAGTATATACTACAACTCCGGTAAGAGTTTTCCCAATTTGAGTAAACTCAGCAAAGCCTTCATCCTTACCAAAACCAAAATCTTCATTAAAAGTCCAACGACCGGTAATATTTTTCATAGTATTCAGATTTGTTTGAGCACAAAAGTAACAAAAGAAAAAAGTTGTCACGTGCAAAAACTTAAGAATTAGGACAAGTTTTAAAGATCAAGATTAAGTTCATCTCAACATTTATAATTCGTAATTCTCTTCTATCTTTGTAGTTCATTATTACAATTCGATAACTATGATTGATCAATCTACTATATGTGCAATTTCGACTGCTCCAGGAAATGGAGCTATTGCGATTGTGCGCCTTTCAGGAACCGATGCTCTTACAATTTGCGATAAAGTATTCATTGCAGCCAGTTCAAAGAAAATTAGTGAACAAAAGGCCAATACCGTTCATTTTGGGACCATTAAGGATAGTGATGACATTATTGACGAGGTACTGGTTACTATTTTTAAAGCTCCCCACTCTTACACTGGCGAAAATAGCATTGAAATAGCCTGTCACGGTGCTCCTTTTATTCAGTATCGTATTCTTCAGGTTTTACTTAAAAATGGCGCCCGTAGTGCTAATCCAGGCGAATATACACAACGAGCTTTTCTGAATGGGAAAATGGATCTTTCGCAAGCCGAAGCGGTTGCCGATTTAATTGCATCAAGTTCAGCGGCAGCACACAAGGTAGCACTACAGCAAATGCGAGGTGGTTTTTCTGACGAAATAGCCAACCTAAGAGGACGTTTGCTACATTTCATTTCGATGATTGAGTTAGAGCTCGATTTTGGTGAAGAGGATGTCGAATTCGCCGATAGAACACAACTGCAAGCATTGGTAAATGAGATTAAGACCATCATTAATAAACTGGTGAACTCTTTTGAGCTTGGGAATGCCATAAAGAATGGAGTACCTGTTGCCATTGTTGGAAATACCAATGTTGGAAAATCGACTCTCTTGAATGCCTTATTAAAAGAAGATAGAGCTATTGTTTCTGAAATTGAAGGAACAACACGCGATGTTATTGAGGATACCATTAATCTTGGTGGTGTGATGTTCCGTTTTATCGATACGGCTGGTATACGTACTACTCTTGATAAAATTGAGAATATGGGAATTGAGCGAACATTCCAAAAAATGCGTCAAGCTCAAATTGTTATGCTCTTGATTGATGCTAATCGCTCGGTTGATATCCTAAATGAATCGATTGCAAAAGTAAACGACAACATAGATCGAGATCAGCAGAAGCTAATTGTTTGCATGAATAAGGTTGATTTGTGTGATGATACAAAGGCATTAGCGAAACAACTTGTTGGTTTGAATGAGGGTGATAAATTGATGTTTATTTCAGCGAAAGAACAAACCAATACCGATGAGCTTGCTACCGAATTATTGAAGGTGGTGAATATGGATACCCTTAACGAGCAAGATGTAATTGTAACCAACGCTCGCCATTTCGAAGCTCTGAATTCAGCGCTTGGCAGTATTGTACGAGTAAACGATGGTTTAACGAATCAAATCCCAACCGATTTTCTTGCACAGGATATCCGTGAATGTCTTCACTTTTTAGGAGAGATTACAGGTGATATTAGCTCTGATGAAATTCTTGGTAATATCTTTAAGAGTTTCTGTATCGGGAAGTAAATTTGCAGAAAAGAGCTGAAATTGTATCTGAGAAACTTGAATTTAGTTTTAAATCCAGATAAAGCCGTTGACATAGCCGCTCATTGATATAGGAATTAGATGTAGGCGGGAAAAGTGTGTCTCTCCCGTCTTAAATACCGCTAAATTCTTCTTGAAATTAAAGAAGATTAAAAAAATACCTGCTTTAGGAAAAAGCTTACATATTCTGCAGAATTGAGATAACAGCATAAAAGAATGAAACTTAGAGAATAATTCTATGCTTCATTCTTTTTTTAGAACTGTATTTTAACAGCGAATATTTGGTCTCCATTTAGATAAAA
>JADGEF010000205.1 GCA_016744515.1 Marinifilaceae bacterium
GGACAAGATTTCGATGTTGATATCAAAGAGATCGAAGGTTCAAATGCTCAAATTGAAGTAAACGGTACTGTTTACGATGTTGAGATTAAAGTTGATGAAAAAGCTAACAAAACACCTCAGTTGATTCGTAAGCCTGTCATTAATAAACCAGGTGAAGGTCAGATTAAGAAATCTGCAGGTGCTTCAGCAGTTAAAGCTCCACTTCCTGGTACTATCATTAAGATTGATGTTGCTGTTGGTGATGCTATTAATGCTGGTGATACTTTACTTATAATGGAAGCCATGAAAATGGAAAATAACGTATTGGCTGAGAAATCAGGTATTGTTAAAGCTATTAAGGTAAATGTAGGAGATGCAGTACTTCAAGATGATGTACTTATCGAAATTGGGTAATCAAATTAAGTCAAAAACAACGTAATGAGAAACCTATATAAAATGATATTCTCACTTGTTTTGATGCTAGGGGTAGCTTTTTCATCCCTAGCTCAGAATACGGAGACTATCAAAGGACAGTTGACTGAAGGTAAATGGATTAATCATCAAGATGGTTATGTTCCAAACGCCTTGGGTGATGAAACTAGAGGAACAGTAAAACGCTACAAAATTTTTGAATTTCAGGAGAACAATACGTTCACAATGGACTCAATTAAGCAACGTTTTACGGGACATTGGGCTCTTGAAGGGAAAAAGATTATTATGACCTTTAATAAGCAGAATGTTCAGCACC
This sequence comes from Marinifilaceae bacterium, assembly GCA_016744515.1. GTDB lineage: Bacteria > Bacteroidota > Bacteroidia > Bacteroidales > Marinifilaceae > Ancylomarina. The sequence continues at coordinate 728 of JADGEF010000205.1, forward strand.
TTAGTAAGAATACAAATCCAAATTCAAACACAGGCTCTTACTGGATATCTACAGAAGATCTTGATCTAGGGTCGCGTGTTGCTCAAATTAGTGATGATGTTCTTAAGTTTGGTGACAATGCTGAATTTAATTGCGCTCACGAGTCGGATGCCGTAGTTGGATTAAAAAACTTTTATGAGTTTACTGGTTTTGCTAACGTAACGGCTGGTCACTTATTGATGATGCTAATCGGGATCTTTTTCCTTTTCTTAGCCATTAAGTACGATTACGAGCCATTATTGCTTATTCCTATTGGAACAGGTATTTTAATTGGTAATATTCCAATGTTTCAAGCTGTAGACTTTAACCTAAAATTAGGTGTTTATGAGCCAGGATCAGTAATGAACCTACTTTATTCAGGTGTATTACAAGGATGGTATCCTCCTTTGATTTTCTTAGGAATTGGTGCTATGACTGACTTCTCTTCATTGATTTCAAACCCACGTTTGATGATTCTTGGGGCAGCAGCTCAGATTGGTATTTTTGCTACATTCTTAGGTGCTCTTTGGTTAGGTTTTGCGCCACCAGAAGCAGGTGCTATTGGAATTATTGGTGGTGCCGATGGTCCTACAGCTATTTTCTTGTCATCTAAACTTGCCAATGGTATGAATGTGATGGCTAACGGAGAAACTGTGAAGAACTTGATCGGTCCTATTGCGATTGCAGCTTATTCATATATGGCTTTGGTTCCAGTAATTCAACCTCCAATTATCAACTTGTTGACAACTAAGAAGGAGCGAATGATTAAGATGAAAGCACCTCGTGCTGTAACGCGTCTTGAGAAAATTATGTTCCCTGTTATTGGTCTATTGTTAACAGCTTATATCTCACCAACTGCGGTTCCATTGTTGGGTATGTTATTCTTTGGTAACTTACTAAAAGAATCAACTGTAACTAACCGTTTGGCTGAAACTGCAAGTAATGCATTGATTAATATTATTACTATTCTATTAGGTGTAACAGTAGGTGCTTCAACTCAGGCTGATGTATTCTTGACTCCTGATTCAATTTTGATATTCGTATTGGGTGCTGCTTCATTTATTGTAGCAACAGCTGGTGGTGTCTTGTTTGCTAAGGTTATGAATATTCTATCACCCAAAGATCGTCCTATCAATCCAATGATTGGTGCGGCTGGTGTATCTGCAGTTCCTGATAGTGCTCGTGTAGTACAAGTTATGGGATTGGAGAATGATCCTACAAATCACTTGTTAATGCATGCAATGGCACCTAACGTATCTGGTGTTATTGGTTCAGCAGTAGGAGCAGGTATTTTATTGAGTTTCTTGATGTAAGAATTAGTTTACGTTTTGATATAATTTAAAAAACACCTCTGTTATTCAGAGGTGTTTTTTTAAATTGTTATTTTTTCATAAAAACGTTTGCTGAAACGTATAGAATACCTATATTTGCATCGCTATTGACAGCAATGGTACTCTATGATTATTATTGCGTCAGGTATTTTCAATAACGATTGAGAATAGAGTATAGATTGCGAGAATAGCTCAGTTGGTAGAGCACGACCTTGCCAAGGTCGGGGTCGCGAGTTCGAGTCTCGTTTCTCGCTCATTTAAGAGCTTAAAAGTAAAAGGATTGTTTCTTCTGAAACAATCCTTTTTTAATGCTTTATTCTCGCTTATTTGTAATATTATATTGTTTTCGCAATTTATCTGATGAATAATTCTAGAAGCCTAAAAATCATCAGATAATTTTGTACGGCTGTTTTTATTCTACCTAACAAAGAACCTGCGACAATTAGATTTCCTCTTAGAATCCGAAGGATTCATCTGCTTATAGAGAAGGCATTACAAATAAATAATAAATTATTTCATCAACAGAAGTACCAATGCTTTTGCTGAGTCTTTCAATGCTAAAGTAAAAGATTTCAGAAGATACTTAAGAGGTGTAGTCGACATAGACTTCTTTCTTTTTCGTTTAACCAGAATCTTTGCTTGATAAAATTATTGCAAAGAATGGGTATTGAACAAAGTAATAAATTATTTAGATTCGGTTTTCGGTTAAACCCAGAAATTGTACGTGATCCTTTTTAAGGCATAAAAAAAGCGATACCAGTAGGTATCGCTTTTCAAATTTTATATTGTATGCTTACTGGTTGAAGATATCAGCAAATTTTAAGTTGCTATACTTACCATTTTTCAATTTTTTGGCTACATCTTGAAAAGCATTTATGGTGTACTCAACATCTTCAAGAGTGTGAGTAGCTGTGGGGATCAAACGAAGTAATAACTGTCCCTTAGGGATTACAGGATATACTACGATAGAACAGAAGATGTTATAATTTTCTCTAAGATCCATCGTAACCTGAGTTCCTTCTGCTACACTACCTGAAAGGTATACTGGAGTAACAGGAGATTCAGTACATCCAATTTCTAGACCAGCTTCAGTTAAACCTTTTTGTAGAGCATTAGAAATTGTCCAAAGCTGCTCGCGTAGTTCAGGTTTTGTTCTAAGCAGTTCTAATCTTTTTATGGATCCTTCTACAATTGGCATTGGAAGTGATTTTGCAAAAATCTGAGAACGCATGTTGTAACGTAAGAAGCCACAAACATCTTCATCACAAGCAACAAATGCACCAATACCAGCCATAGCTTTAGCGAAAGTTCCGAAAAGAACATCAATGCCATCTACAACGCCGAAATGCTCAGGGGTTCCTGCACCAGTGTCTCCCATAACACCAAAACCATGAGCATCATCAACTAACAAACGGAAGTCGAATTCTTGCTTCATAGCAACAATTTCGTCCAACTTACCAAGGTCACCTGCCATGCCGAATACACCTTCAGTAATTACTAAGATACCACCACCAGTTTTCTCAGCCCACTTTGTAGCGCGCTCAAGTTGCTTGTGAAAGTTTTCCATATCATTATGAGGAAAAACGAAACGTTTCCCTTGGTGAAGTCTTAAGCCATCCATGATACATGCATGCGATTCTGAGTCATACACGATAACATCATGGCGATTAACTAAAGCATCGATAATAGAAACCATTCCTTGGTAACCGAAGTTCAAGAGGAAAGCATCTTGTTTGCCAACGAAATCAGCTAATTGAGTCTCTAATTCTTCATGACGACTAGTTTGTCCTGACATCATTCTAGCTCCCATTGGATAAGCAAGCCCCCATTTTTCAGCAGATTCAGCATCAGCTTTTCTTACTTCAGGATGATTGGCAAGTCCAATGTAGTTGTTCAAACTCCATGTTAGAACTTCTTTGCCTCTGAATTTCATTCTGGATGAAATTTCGCCTTCTAATTTAGGAAATGCGAAGTAGCCATGAGCTTGCTTTGCGTACTGACCTAGATTCCCTTTTTTGTTGTTAACTTTGTCAAAAATGTCCACGTTATATGTTTTTTTGAGTTTTCAATTATTCTGAATGGCATTATGAAACCTATTGTGGGGAAATTTCCTAAATGGATTCACAACTGTGCAAAAGTAACATTTTATAAAAAAAAATCAAGTCATAGAAGAAGTAGATTTTCTTCGCATTTTAATAATAAATGATATGAATCTGAGATTACTATGTTGTCAAGACAGAAATACTCATTTATTTAACGAGTTTAAATGGATTTAATCTCATAGTTTGTTACTGATCATGGC
>JADGEF010000066.1 GCA_016744515.1 Marinifilaceae bacterium
TCTTTTTAATCTTAAAGCCAAATCAACGATTTGGCGGTGGTCGCCCTTGCAGGAGCTCCCCAAATTGCTCTTAACCCCAAATGCTTTATGAGCCATTGTGTGTGCCTTGAATGGTAAATTTAATAAAAGTTCTTTTACAAAGTTAAGTTTCGTAAAAGAAAGCCCAGAGGGTGTAAGTCCCTTATGCACTAGAGTGACTTCTGGAAGCATTAGCAAGTGGCAAGGTGGTTTGGGGTGACCCATGCACTGTACCGGAACGAAGTGGAGATCACGACAGAATGGAGTCATAAGCCAAATGGCAAAAGTCTGAACTGACGAACAGTACCGAACTTGTGAGATTGTGAATATCATTTGATATAGACAAGAATGAACCAACGGGATACGAGGCATTGTTATCTGGGTAAGTAGCCACATCACTGCAAAGCCCAACGATTACCAAAAGGATAGCGATGTAGATGGGCTGCGCCAAGCTAAAGGTACCGCAGGATTAGACTAAAGGACATTTATCCGCCTTAGGCGGAGAAGTCTCATCAACCACGTGTTGGTTATGATGAGCAACTCAGCAGAAGCCATAGTAGCTGTAAGACAATGAGCCACAAAAAGAAATTGTGGAGGATTCACAGAGCAGAACATTAGGTTATCAATTAACCTAATGCGAAAAATGGCCTGTTTTCACAAGCCAAAATCTTATGGGATAGGGCGTTCAAATAGAATTTTAATGGAATAAGAAGACTACAGATTTAACCAAACCCCTACAAATCCTCATTATAAACTTTCCCTTATTTAAGCAATCTGCATAGAAGAACTTGAGGGCCGGTTCCGTCAACCGACCGTTCATGTTGGGCAGTACCTGCCACACGAACGCTTAGTTGTTAGGCATAGTGGTTTTACTATCTTTTTTTATTTGACTGGGATAGTATGGAGGCTGCTAATATTTTTGTGTTCTTATTGTATTTTGAACTTTTAAGAACACTAGATGCAGTATCCTCCATTCTACTTCCTGTCTGATTGCTTGTGTCTTTTTGAGAAAGAGCCGAACCCGCTAGTTTTTTAGCTATTTGTGATGAATTACTATCATTCAATGTTTTTTGCAGCTAATGATGCAATTTTACATGATGTTTGTTTTTTATTATTAGCCATAATAGAGTCTTTTTATTTAAAATTATTCATAATTCTTTCTTTATCTTCTATTTCTTTTTTTGACTTATGATACAACTCAATAAGTACTATTTTATCTTCATTCTCATAATGAGCATAAATTAACCTTAAGCCTGAATTGACTCCTTTTCCTTTAAAACTTTTACTAGCTATCTTTTTTACTTTGATAACACATGTTTCAATGCCAAGATTATCAATTCTAAAGCTAAATGGGGGTCTTTCTTCTGGATTAACAAACAGTACCTTTTTCACAACTTCCATATCCGTGGGTAATGTTCTGTACTTTTTAGAAAGTTTCTTCAGATCCTTTTTATATTCATCTAATTCCTCTACTTTCATTTACCTAGTCATTATAAGTTCTTACAGAATATGGTTGTTCGCGATAAAATGCCAACTCATAATCAATTATTTCGCCATCTTTGGATGCTAGCCATGGCATGTCTTTGTGTGAGTAGTCACTTATTGCAGAGGCAGACCAGTCTGAATATTGTTCAATGACTTTATCAATTACATCTTTCTCGCTGGCTTTTAAATTCATTAAGTTAGGCTTAGCAAGAGGAATGTATCTTGTTTGAGGATAACCATGATATTCTGTTTTAAACCTTTGAATCATTTGGTTTGAAATCATTTGATTAATTATCGAATCAAGTTTTTGTGGAACAGGACCAAACGGCAACTTTTTATACTCCACTCCTGACAAATGTTCCTCATAGATTTCATAATAATTAAAGTCCGAGAAATATAGCAGCTTATACAAAAGAGTTTCACCAATATTTGGTTTTCCTGCACACTTCTCTAAAATATATAATAGTATATCTTTAAATTTATTCACTTTCAAATTAGGAATAGATATTCTTAATTCTTGATTATTATCTACTTCATCAGTATTCAATTCGATGTCATCAATCTTAAAATCATTAGATAAAAGCTTATCAATTGAAATTGATAGATTGTCTGCTATTTTTTTTAATTCGATTACTGATAAATTCCTTTTGCCTAATTCCACCTGAGTCAAAGAAGGTCTAGAAATACTAAGAAGTTTTGCAAGTTCATCTTGAGTATATCCCTTGCTTTTTCGGAGTTGTGATATTCTGTCGCCTATTTCTTGTTGAGTGATTGTTTTCATTTCTATATAGTTTTGATTATACAAAAATACAGAATGTTTGAATATAAAACAAGCTGATGTTGATATATCTTACGCTGCTCCATTATGCCTAACGTATAGCCATTGTGTGTGCCCTGCATGAACGGCAGCGCATACTTGTGGAAGCTGTTGAGAAATTCGCAAGTTGCAAATAATCTAGCGTATATTATAATAGTTTGTGTGCAATTGTTCTTAACATTCTTAAGATGTTAAGAATACGAGGTCATGTTCCAGAGGGTGTAAGTTCCTTATGCACTGGGGTGACTCCTGGAAGCATTAGCAAGTGGCAAGGTGGTTTGGGGTGATCCATGCACTGAAGTAGTCCAAAGTTCAGCGAGGTTGGGTTAATGCTTTCCGTATGGCAAGTATTTTAAACAAACTCGAAGATCTTGATGGTTGGATACGTAACAGGCTCAGGTATTGCATTTGGTCCCGATCCTCGGGAGAAAAAGCCCGAAAAGAAAAGGCGTAGCCTTATTCGTTTGGGGATTGAATCTGGTCAAGCCTATGCATGGTCTCGTTCACGTAATGAGGAACGAATTCATGAATGCCCGTAAAAATAAATGATTGATGAATCATGGGAGGATGGGCTCTGGCGAAGCCCTCTCGAATACCTTAATGTGAAATTATTTTATGAGTCATTGCTCAGAGTCCTATTCTAAGAACGACCATTACTTTGGCTCGGTTGAAGAAACGAGGATATGAATCGATGCTCGATATTTACAAACAAATCACGCCTTTAAGACGTGATTCACTATTCCCCATAATTTAATCCCGATCAATCGGGATCGTATACGAGACCCGTACGTACGGTGTGAGAGGCGCATTCCGTCGGTTAATTACCGGCGGAACCGTCTACTCGATTGGCAATAGTACTTTCTACTTTCTAGAATTCTCATTGAGGAATTTGACAAGTTCATATACTAATGTCACGGGATTTTGTTTATGATAGTCTAATTGTGATTGAGACTTAAAAAGTTTGTCAGCTCGTTTTATTGCTTCTTCCTGTGAAGCTCTTTTGTCAGACTCTAGTCTTCCATATAAATTTTGGCAGAATTCAAATGATTTACCAATTTTTTCATAATTACAGTTCCATAAATACCCCAATGTTTTATAATAGAATTTTCGATGGTTTGCTTGGTCAGTAAAATTATAATGCAAATAGAACCACAATTCAAAAGCATCATTTGAGTATGCAATGTTGTAACCTTTTGCTTTACCACTTATTATAGCATTGTCAAAATCGGCTAATTCCTTTTCGCCTTGTTTTATATCCATATCAAAGACACACCATACTTCATCATATTTCTTTTTGCTATTAGCAATAATAGATTCAGTCATTTCAATCAACTTAAGCTTACTTTGTCCACCTAAGTCAATTGCTTCTACTGTCAATGTTAATACTGGAAAAGATTCAAAATATAACTTTTCACTTTGTCCTTCTCCGACAATTAAAATTGTCTTGTTCGGCTCCTTGACTTCTATTTCATACACTGAAGGTCTGACTTTCTTTAACCAAGCTTTTTGTGCTCTTTTATCAGTAACTTTTATCGCTTTTGTTTTCTTAGGCATTGTCTTCAAAGTTTAAAAGTTTCCTAAAATCGCCTAAGAATGGAATTGCACCATATTTACCATTGATATAATCCTTTTCAAAAGAAGCTGAATTTCTAACTCCTTTAAACTTGACCAATGAGTATAAATGACTAGCACCATATTTATCCTTTTCAACAAATTCAATTTGGTCTCTTCTTAGTAAATCTGCTGATAACAAATTTGTGTCGTGAGTCGTGAAAATTAATTGAGAACTCAGGTTGTTTTTTGAATTAAACAATTCAATAATCTTTTTAGTCAGCAATGGATGGAACCTAGCATCAAATTCATCAATAATTAATGGTCTATTTTCTTTCAAAGCCTCAAATACAAAAGGACTAAGTTCAAACAGCTTTAGAGTACCTTCAGATTCCATCATTCTAAAAGGAAAAGGTTCATCCTCTAAATACTCTAGATTTTTATCATATTTTTTTCTTGTCGAAACAACCAATTTTGTTTTTTTATCCTTCTCTGAGTTAGTCTTTTCTGTTTCTTTTAAAGAACCTTCTGATGGGATGTCAAAGGTATCTATATCTTCAATGCCAGTATCTCCGTGTTTCAAGAAATCAATAATATATTTTTTCTTTTTTTCATCATTTAGAGAATCACCAGCATATGAAAAGAGTCCACTATGTCCTAAACCATTAATAACAAAAATTGAGGCAATATTATCGGTCAGTTGTTTTGATAATTTTCCAAACCCAAGTGAAGAGATGCTCGATAGGAATAAGGAGTTATTTCTAAAAATTTCATTGTCAGTAGTACTGTCATCAAATAAACTTACTAGCTTATTCCCTTCACTAAAGTTGGTTTTATCAATTTCAATGATTTCTTGATTGTCTCGAATAAAATAAGCTAGCTCTCTTTCTCCTGGTTTAGCATAAAGCCATTCTGCGAAAACTTTGGTATCATCCAATTCAAATCCATATCTATATCTAACATCGTCAACCCAAAAGATTAATTGAAAAAAACTTGGTTCGTTTTCTGTCTCTGTAGAAAGTTTAAATGGTTCAACCAAATTCAAAACCTCCTCATCTTTAACAGATTGCCGAATGATCCGAATAAAAGCTACAAAAGCTTTTACAATATTACTCTTCCCACATGCATTGGCTCCGTATATTGCTTTTGATTTAAGAAATGAAGCATTCTTATATTTTGAACCTGTAATAATATTGCTTTCATCAATAGATTCATATTTTGATTTTATTTTAGCGGATGCAAGATTTAAGGTTTGAATATCCTTAAATGACCTGAAATTTCCGAAACTAAATTCTTGAATAATCATTCTGTCTTATTTTAAAATACGTGTTTATTTTACAAATATACATATAAGAAATGGATTATTCAATTGCACGATGCTTTTTTAGTATTATTGCAACAACGGGCTTGCTATGTGTTTTGCGGGATTTCGTAGCATTTTACTTTCAAATCTGCATTTAGCCAAAACATTGATTTACATTAATTCAAATTATAAATTGACAAATCAAAGATTTGGCGGTGTTGCAACGGAGAACTACGGTTGATTTACCCGCTAAACCCCGCATTACATATAGCTTTTGTTACCACTTGTTGTTTTCAATTTCATGAAATCCACATACTAATGTAATCGTCTATTATCCAAGTACCGTTCTTCTTTTTAATTTTTATCAAGGCTCCATGACCGCAATCTTCTCCACAATAAACGCGGTAATAGAAATATCCAGTTGTTAGTGATTTATTAAAGCTAGTCCTTGAAAAACTTATAGTACCAATAACTCTTTCAGAATCATATTTTTCCATAGGATACATGTTCTTTCGACCAAATATGATATTGACGTTATTCAATTTTTCAATTTTAGTCGAGTCAATAAACCTTCTGCCTAGATTACAGTTTTCTAATTGTTTCAGAAGTCTGTTCCGTTTGTAGTCTCCTTCATAAGATTTATTTAAGCTGCAACGTAAACCAGTATGGAAGTAAAGAATAAGAGGTTTGTCCGTATTATTAAACTTGCTCAATCTTGCTGCATCAGCTAATTTATAAAGGAATTGATTAATTACTTTAATTTCCTCGCTCTCATATTCACTCTTCTCTTGTCCGAATAAAAGGATAGAAGTCAATGTGAGAATTGTTATCAATAATATTCGATACAGTTGTTTCATATTTACAATTAGTGGTAACAAGTGGGTAAGGTGCAATGCACTTTATCCCATTTATCTGGTTATTTTTATAAGTTGCTGTTGTTGTTCTTCTTGTTATCCATTAAAATTACATCTAATGGACTCTTGATTTTTGCAAGAGATTTTTTGCTTACGTGGGTGTAAATCCCTATTGTTTTACTCGATTCATGATCTAATATTGTTTGAATGTAATGAAACCCAATCCCTGTTTTGCATGAATTTGATTGTTACAGTTCATAAATTTAATAATTTGAAGTAAACATCATAAGTAAATAAGGTAAAATATTTTGTAGAATAACTACATGTCGCAGACTATACTGGGTTTGCGAAAAAAAACACCTCAAGCTTTCGCTTGAGATGCTTCAATCTAATTGTAAGTAGTAGTTGTTATTAAAAAATGATGCCTATTGGTTTAATTTATATTCCAGTTGGCATTTTTGGTATCTCAGTTGTCAATTTTCACCGCCAGTTGCAAGAATTGATGTGCCTGTTGGATGAAATATGCTTCTGTTAGCATACTTTATACTCCAGTTGGGGGTTTTTGCCTCCAGTTGGAAAATAGATGAACAGTTGTAGGGGTTTCAACACTATTCAACTTCATTTGCTTTTGTATGTTTTTCGTATTTTTGCCTTTGATACTCACTCGAATATCGTTTTTGTTTTTCTTCATCGTTCCAGAAAGCATATTTGCCATAGTCACGAATTTCGTCGACCAATTGTTTAAGGTAGGTGTAAGCTCTGTCGCGCATGATTTTTTCGGGTCTGTTTTTGCTATTTTTCACTCCATCTACCTTGTTCATCAGGTCTACCAAGTCTAGTGAAATTTGCTTGGCGCGTTCTGTTTTAGTTGTATCAAAATGGATTGCTTTTAAAGGTTCGGGGTATTGTTTTGCAAAAGCAGGGTAGTCGCTCAGGTCCTGAATCAGATCCATATTGCCGTTACCATCCATTATATTCGATAGTTTTTTCAGAATATCTGAATCGTTTCGGTAGGCAAACTGAAAATCGTACTTTAATTCTCGTTGTAACAATCGGCCTTCGTCAATTTTATCTTCCCACTGTTGTGTGTTGGTTAGTGCCGATTGATAAACTGCAGTCCATGCTGATTGTTTGGTTTGCAAAAATTTAGCTCTTGGGATAAGCTCCTGAATTTTCTCTTCGCTTAGTCCTTTAGCCAAAAGCTGCTCTTTATCTTCTATTGCATATTGATGAAGTTGTCCTGCTTCGCCAATGGTAATGTCTACGGGAATAGTAGGTGAAATAATTTGGTCTTTATTAATTTTAAGAACAATTTCTTCAATTGTTTTTGTTGTTGCTTCAGTCATTTTTAAATGTTTTTTGGGTTAAAATACAATGGGTTATATTAATAGATTGTGAGATATGATATTGATTTATAAACCACTTATGATTAGAATATTGCAACAAGCGCAATAAATAACAAATAGGCTTATTGTTGAATGCTTATAAAACCTTACCAAACTATTGTTATATAAATGTAAAATTATTTGGATGTTGAAATTAGAAAATATATTGTAAAAGACAAAATGTTTTAAGGAAGAATTTCTAATTTAATTTATGATAAGGTTGCGAAAGCCTTGTATTTACTGTGTTTATCCTCAACTAAAAATTATTGATAAAGTTTGTTTTTGTTGTGTTATGCTTTTATTTTTTTTTAAGCGATTTAATTGCTTTGCGTTAAGGATAGTAGCGAATAGCCCACAGTTTTTTTTGGGGGGGTGGTGGGAGGGAAGAAAAACGAGGACTAGTAGCGAATAGCCTGACCTTTTTCGCTCTTGAGCAGGTGTGGGTGTTGGCTAAAATGGCTAAAGGGAGCGGAAAGGGGAACGCCCAACATTAAAGTTTTTTTTTGGAATTAAAATTTAGATGCTGATAAAATATGATTTCTGTATGATTTTTATCGTCTGGACATCAATCATATTTGAGACATGAGATGATTTGAAATTAAATTGATCCAGAATTTTTATGCCGCAAACAAACCAGTTGCTTTTGTGTGTCATGCTCCAGCAGCATTAAAACATGTGAAAGATGTAAATGGTGAATTCTTAGTGAAAGGTAAGAGGGTTACTGGATTTACTAATGAGGAAGAAGAAGCGGTTCAATTAACTAAAGTTGTTCCATTCTTGGTTGAAGATATGCTTAAGGAGAATGGCGGTATCTACAGTCGTGGAAAAACTTGGGAAGCTTATGCAGTTCAGGACGGCAATCTGATAACTGGTCAGAATCCAGCATCATCAGCACTAGTAGCTGAGTTATTATTAAAAATGTTGAAGAAATAAGAAACGGTAACTCGTTTTATAAGTATAAAGCCATTACGTGAATCTAATTCATGTAATGGCTTTTATTTATTTATTTAGGGCTGCGATCGATTGTTCGGGTGAGCACTTCCTTTTGACTACGCTTAATGTACGATGTTGCTTTATCCATAACATTACTTTTTGTGTAATGCTATATCAGGACGAGACACCCATCTGAAATTAAGAATCTAGATATTGAACCAAGCGTTACTGATGCTTTAGTGTAAAAAATCATATGTTTTAGAACTATGATGTTGTAGAATACTCTACCCGATAATCGACTCTCTATATTTTATTGATTAAATTTGTGAATCTGAATGTCTATTTTTATTCAACTTCAGATTCAAACAAATTAGACTATTCAAAATTTAAAGCTATAAAGATGTCCGATTTTAACTACCAAAAACCGTTTCCTATTACCAAGGATACCACTAAATACCGTCTTTTAACTAAAGACTTCGTGTCAACTATCGAAGTAGATGGAAGAAAAATATTGAAAGTAGATCCTAAGGGACTTGAAATGCTTTCGAAGCAAGCTTTTGCAGATGTTTCTTTCTATTTACGCCCAGCGCATTTAGAGAAATTGAGAACAATTCTTCAGGATTCAGAAGCATCAGATAACGATAGATTTGTTGCTCACACCATGCTTTTGAATCAAGTTGTAGCTGCTGAAGGAGAACTTCCTACTTGTCAGGATACAGGTACTGCAATTGTTGTTGGTAAAAAAGGAGAAGACGTTTATACTGGAGCTGATGATGCGAAACATTTATCTCAGGGTGTTTATGATACTTATCAAGAGCGTAATTTACGTTATTCTCAGGTTGTGCCTTTTAGTATGTTCGAAGAAAAGAATACAGGTAATAATTTACCAGCACAAATCGATATTTATGCCAACCAAGGTAATGCATACGAATTCTTATTCGTAACTAAAGGTGGCGGTTCAGGTAATAAGACATTCTTGTATCAGCAAACTAAAGCTTTGTTGAACGAAGAGAACTTGACTAAGTTTATAGCAGAGAAAATTAAAGATCTAGGTACCTCAGCTTGTCCTCCATATCATTTAGCTTTGGTTATTGGTGGAACATCAGCAGAATCAAACCTTGCGACGGTAAAAAAAGCTTCAGCGGGGTATTACGATCATTTACCTAATGAAGGTAATGAAGGCGGTCAGGCTTTTCGTGACTTAGAGTGGGAAAAACGCGTTGTTGACATTTGTCGCAAGAGTGCGATTGGTGCTCAGTTTGGTGGTAAGTATTTCGTTCATGATGTTAAGGTAATTCGTTTGCCTCGTCATGCGGCTTCATGTCCTGTCGGATTGGGAGTAAGTTGCTCTGCCGATAGAAATATTAAAGCTAAGATCAATGAAGATGGTATTTTTCTAGAGGAATTAGAAAAGGAGCCATTTAAGTATTTGCCAAAAGAAGCACCACACTTAAAGGATGCTATAGAGATTGATTTGGATAAACCAATGGAAGACATCCTTAAGGAATTATCTAAATACCCAATTAAAACACGTTTAAGTTTAAGCGGAACTTTAATTGTTGCTCGTGATATTGCGCATGCACAAATTAAAGAAATGCTAGATGAGGGTAAGGAAATGCCTGAGTATTTTAAGAATCATCCAGTGTACTATGCAGGACCAGCTAAAACGCCTAAAGGCATGCCTTCAGGTAGTTTTGGACCAACAACTGCAGGTCGTATGGATTCATACGTTGATGTATTCCAAAAAGTAGGTGGATCTATGGTGATGGTTGCAAAAGGAAACCGCTCTAAGGCTGTAACTGATGCTTGTCGTGCTAATGGAGGATTCTATTTAGGTTCAATTGGTGGACCTGCTGCAGTATTAGCTAAGAATAGCATCAAGTCAATTGAAGTAATTGATTTTCCTGAACTAGGTATGGAAGCGGTTCGTAAGATTCGTGTTGAGAATTTCCCTGCTTTTATCATTGTAGACGATAAAGGGAATGACTTTTTTGCAAACCTTTAGAAGCATCAAAAAGAATTATTTTTGAATTAGAAAAATTAAATATACAACACTAAAAATAATATTATGGCTCTTAATAAGAATATAGAAGCGATCTTAAATAACCAGATTAATAAAGAATTTTGGTCGGCATACTTCTATTTATCTATGTCAAATTACCTGAATGCTAATGGAATGCCAGGTTTTTCTAATTGGATGCATGTACAGTTTCAGGAAGAGATTTCACATGCACTTAAATTACAATATTTTGTAAATGAGAGAGGTGGGCGAGTTATGCTTGAACCTATTGCCGAAGTTAGAACTGAGTGGGATGGTATTTTAGATATTTATCAAGAAACATTAAAGCACGAAGAAATTGTGACTGGTTTGATTAACGAATGTGTTAATGTAGCGATGGATGAAAGAGATCATGCAACTGTTAATTTCTTACAGTGGTTTGTTGACGAGCAGGTTGAAGAGGAAGCTACTGTTGGTGAAATTATCGATCAGTTAAAAATGTTCAACTGCCAAGGACAGGGGCTTTATATGATGGACAAAGAATTTAAAACAAGAGTATTTGTTGATGCAACAAAAGCTTAATCTCTTATAGGTTCAATTCCTCGAGGCTTATTTACGATTTCTTTCTATAATCTTAGAAAACTGTAAAACCTCCAATTTTACCTTTTAAAAAATCACAAGCAAGACCATTAATATTAGTAGCTGTAATTAAAGAAGCTTTTAAACTACAATGGTTCGTTAAGTTTTATATGCCAAATAGGTTGATGACGCTTATGTCCTATATTGGCGCTAGATTTCTTTTGCTGAGAATGTTTCTTTGGTTGAGGTTAACAAGTGAATCGCTATAAACTAATATCTAAACGATAATTTGGATCGGTGCATTCGTGCCACTTTTAAGTGACATTCTTGACAACTATTAAAATAAATTTAAGACTCCAAACCCTAAAAGTTTGGAGTCTTAATTTTAAATGGTTTATGGGCTTATTTGTAATGATTATTTTTCGTGATTTTATTATTGTGTGAGGTTTTGTCATTTTGACGAATGATCATTTATTAAGTGTGTAGTAATAATAATGTTCTTTGGTTTTAATTTAATTCGTATTTCATGTGACTTTATTATTTGGATATTTATTTGTTTTTGTTCTAATCGGGATTAATTATTGTAATCTGTTTGTTTGTGCTTGTCAATTGATTGTTTATTAGGTTTATGTGTATTGTTGTTGTTGAGGGTGTATTTAGATTTAATGTGTTTCTGTATGAACAAAACGTAAGCTGATTTGTTCATGTTCCATATTTTATTTTGTAACTTGAGTGATAATTGTAGTTTTTGATGAAAAAAAGATTTTTGAATACATAAAGAATCAGCATATTTTTATTTTCTTTGTGGGTACAACTTTTCCAATTAATGACATCTGATGAAAATAACAAAACTTCTTTCGCCCCTAACCTTAATTTTATGTCTTTCATTTGCGCTTACAGCTCAGACAAATGAAGCAAAGCAAGAAACTACACAAAAGAAACAAGCTGTTGTAAAACCTCGTGCTTATATTAAAGATGCGCCTATAAAAGAGCAATTCGAATATATGATGGAGAAATCTTCTAGATATAAAATCTATAAGGTTATCGAGATTGAATGGTTAAAGAAATTCGAATCAGGATTCGTCGATAGTTTGAATGCAATTAGACAAAATTTCTTAGGATCTGAGAAGCTCGTTGCTGAAAGAGACAAATCAATAAAGTCTTTAGAGTTAGAATTAAGTGAGAAGAAGGATGCTTTAACGACCATTCAAGGTGAGAAGGATAGTATGTCTTTTTTGGGCATTCAGATGTCGAAATCAAGTTATAATTTACTTATTTGGAGTTTAGTCGGAGGTTTATTGGTGTTGACTGGTTTCTTTTTCTTATTATTCAAAAGAAGTAATTCAGTAACAAAAGAGACTCAAGTGAGATTGGATGAAGTTAGAGAAGAATTCGACGTACATCGAAAGAATGCTTTAGTACGTGAGCAAAAATTAGCTAGAAAATTACAGGATGAAATTAACAAGAACCGAAATTTAGGGATGTAGATTTTCATCAATAAAAATATTTAAGAGTTTTGATCGTTCGATTAAGACTCTTTTTTTATACCAACATTTAGGTATTTTCATCTGTATATGCCATAAACTGGACTTTTTTGTCTTTTTTTGTAAGACAAGTCAATTTTTCTGAAGGCTTGAACCTCAAGTTTAATAGATCAAGTTTTAATGCCTTTTAAAAAATATTATATAGTAATATTCCCTATAGTGCTGATTGTTGTGTTAGTGCTGTGGAAATTATCTCAGTTTATCGAACTTGATTTTTCACAAGAATCTGAAAATGTTCTAAACTTTGTTGATGTTGAGTTATCAGAAGAGGAGGCAGATCGTCTTGATCGGGATTTTATTCCAGGAATAGAATACGTGACTAATTTGACAGGCTTGTGGGCAATTCGTTTTTTCCTTGTCGCATTTTTAATGTCTCCTATTAATCTTATTGTAGGTAAAAGCTTTCCTCTTTATTTCCGTCAATCTATTGGTATTACTACAGGTTTGTTTACAACGCTACATGTAATGGTCTTTATTTTTTCAGAAGGAATTCTACCTATATTTACTAGGGTTGAGTTGATTTTTGGGTTTCTAGCTTTCCTCATAATTTTAAGTCTCACATTAACTTCGAGTAAGCGAGCAATGCAACTCTTAAAACGTAAATGGAAGAGTTTGCACCGATGGGTATATTTTGCAGCTCTATTAGTTATGGCGCATCTTGTTATTCTTGATCAATCGTGGTTGATTTACGGTTCTTTATTTGCATTGGGATTTTTCTTTAGATTAAAGGCTGTTAAGCAGTTTATAAAATCGTAGTTTTAAATATGGCATGAAAAAAGAGGTATTCAAATGAACACCTCTTTCGTATTGTAGTTGTGAGTAGGAATTACATTTCGAATTCCTCCATATCGTCATCGCCTCTTGAGCCTCGTTTCTTTTTGTAATTGTTAATTTTATAGCTAAGGTTCAGTTTAATACTTGGCCATTGCATATCGAATTTGCTATAATTATAGAAGCCTGTACCTTCATTTATGTTTTCGTGCTTGGCTGTATTTAAGAGATTTCGAACTTGTAATGTTGCAGAAAGCTTACGTTGCATAAATTCTTTCTTAAGACCTAAGCTAGCTGTAATAAAACCCTTTCGTTCCCCTTGAGCTTTTTTACTTGCTGAAGTGTATTTGGTGTTAAATTGAAAGCGAGTGGTTTTGTTTAGCAATAAAGTTACATTGTTTTTTAAGCTCCAATTGAAACTTTCTGTAGAAAAATCTTGGATGTTTCCATTGTATACAGAATAACTACCCTCTTGTTTATAGTGATAAACATTACCAATCAGGTCATTTTTAAACCACTTTGCAAAAGTCAAATTCACTGAGGTTTCAAATCCTAATGAATAGTCCTTTCCAACATTCTCTGTAGTCGATATCATTACATTATCCTGATAAACCGATCTAATTCTTTCCATTACATTATGCGTTACACGGTAATAAGTTTCGAATGTGATCGATTGTTCTCCCATACGCTTTTGGTAACCTAATTCGTACGAATCGATATACTCAGGCTTTAAGTTTGGATTTCCTTGTCTTACATTGTAAGCATCACTCCAAGTGATAAAAGGTTCAAGATTCCATCCTCTAGGGCGCTGAATTCGTCTCGTGTAACTTGCCATAAGTTGGTTGCCTTCTTTCAAATCTACTTGGGTATGGATAGTAGGAAAGAAATCCCATCTGTTAATGGTAAAGTTTTCACTTTCACCTCTGAACTTGATTTCTCTATCCGTATACTCACTTCTTAAACCAAACTGGTAGCCAAATTTTCCAAGCTGATCTGCAAATAGAGCGTAAATCGAATGAACATTTTTCTGGTAATCAACTTCGTGTCCGTATTCAGGCTGCAGAATATAGTTAGCTGCCAAGTAATCTGATTGTGTTGTGTTATCTTCACTTTGGCGAAGTTTTGCCTGATAACCTGCTTCAAACTTACGTTTGCCTCCTAATGGTAGTGTATAGTCTGCTTTAATATCTAATCGCGAGCCAGGTCCTTTTTCAGTCGCTTTTTTACCATCTATTTGTGTGCCATTTTGATAACGTTCTGTTATTGATTTTTCATCAGCATCGCGATAAGAATAGTTTACCTGAGATAATAATTGATGACCTTTACCCTTAAATTTACGTAAGTAGCTAAAATTCGCACTGTAGAACTCCATCTCCCGAGTAAAGTTGTCTGTGCTTTTGTATTCTTCAGCCGTACTAGGAGCACCATTATCTATAGTAAAATAGTCAGTGTAGTCTAATTTCGAACTTCTTTGCATTTCTCTACCACCATAACGCAAACCAAGAGTTACAAGGTTCTTGTCATTAATTTCATAATCGAAACCTGTGCGAACATCATATCCCATTCGCTCTCTGTCAGTTGTTCCATCAGAGAAAACTAAGGTTGTTCTATCACCAACAGTTGTGCGGTTTTCGCTTTCGCGATCGCCAGAGAAATTCCGGTTGTTATAATCTATCCCAAAATGGAAGTTAAATTTGTTTTTACGCACATCTACTAGGAAATCTGCACCATGGTTGTCGAAAGTTCCGATGTTTAGGTTTATAACGCCACTTGTTCCTTTTAGCTTACCTTTTTTAGTGATGATATTTACAATTCCTGAAGAGCCTTCTGGATCATATTTAGCTGATGGGTTTGTTATGATTTCAATATTGTCGATAACACTCGATGGCATTTGAGTTAGAATATCAGCAGCTTCCAATATTGATGGACGACCATCAACAAGAACCGTGAAATTGCTACTGCCTCTTAGGCTAACATTTCCTTCAATATCCACGTTAATAGATGGAACATTTTCTAAAACATCAACAGCATTGCCACTTGCAGTTGTCAACTGTCTGCTAACAGGTATCACCTTTTTATCAATCTGATATTGTACAGGTAAACGTTCTGCACTAACCATCACTTCGCCCAATGTTTCGCTAGACTGAGAGATGAACACTATTTTTAAGTCGGCAATTTTGTAATTACGATTAATGGGAATGTTGCGAATAGTTTTCTTATTGTAGCCAATGAAAGAAACCTCAACATAGTATTTGCCTGACTTGATTTGTTTCAATTCAAACTCACCCTTAACATTCGTTATTGTACCGTTTATTAAACTTGAGTCACTCATTTGAAATACGGAAACAGTAGCGTATTCAACGGCAGTTTTTAAATCTTTATCCTTCACAATACCTTTAATAGTACCACTCATTGCCCCTGCTGCAGTTGGTACTGGCTTTATAGCCTGAGATAGGCTAATAAGCATTGAAAAAGTTAGTAGTAATAGTGTTCTCTTCATGTTTTAAGTTCTTGTTTAAAGGTGAGCAGTAAATTGCTCTTCCATTTTGAATTTTTAGTCGCTTACGATTCCTATGTATAATGCAACCCCAACAGTGGTTGTATAGTATTGAAATCGGTGTTTAGACCACCAATAATGCAAAAGGTTTAGTCTTGTTGTTAATTTGATCTCAAAATTATCATATAAAACGGTTTATTACTCTTTCGATCTCTGTTATGGTCGATTTCAACATGGACTACCTAATAATTTTATGACTAATTTTCTTAAGCCACTTTTTTACAATCGTGAGATATGAGAATCAAGACATGAGATTAATTTAAAAACCACTTATAAACAGAATATTGCGACAAGTATAATGGATTATAAACAGGTTTATTATCAAATGCTTATAAAATATCACCAAACTATTGTTTTAATAATCACTCTTAAATTAATTTTCATTTCTAAAGGAGTAAAATATCCCAAACTAGAGTGTAATCTTTTTGTATTATACCTTAGAAGGAAAAGCTCGACAGCGTAGGTTTAAAGTTAGAACTAATTCTATTTTTAAAAGCAATGAATAAATGCTTCTATTTATTTTAAAACAGGTAGACATTCCATTGTTGGAGTGTAAACCTGGAAGGCTGCCAATCAAAATCCTGTAGATTCACTGCGAAGCGAGTAATTATAGCGATTATTAATTTGCATGAGCCCTTGGTTTTCTGCACTTCCTCAACCTCCAGAGCATGACCTTTCCACTTTTCATCTCTAGAAACATTACTTTAAACTATCTATCCTGATTTTTGCAGGAATAAACACTGGTTATTCAATATATTTCCTTAATATTATAAACTTAAGTTCGATTTGAAAAGCATGGAGTATATCGTACTCGCCCCGTCCTTAGTAGAATAGTTTACACCTTAAAAAAAATTGAAAACCATTAGAATATGAGCAGTAAAATCTATAGTGTAATAAAAGGAACAGGTAAGTATATTCCACCAACAAAAGTGAAAAATGAAGATTTTCTCACCAATGAATTTTACGACACTTATGGCAAGAAAAGTCCAAAGTCTAATCAGGAAATAACCGAGAAGTTTGAAGATATAACCACTATTGCTGAGAGACGACATGTTTCGAAAGATTTAGTTACATCTGATATTGCATTTTTTGCTGCAGAAGATGCTATAAAAAGCTCACAAGTAAATAAGGAAGAATTGGATTATATAATCGTAGCTCACAATTTTGGTGATGTTAAATACGATAATAGAAGATCAGATCTTGTTCCCAGTTTGGCTGCTCGTGTTAAGCACAAACTAGGCATTATAAACCCAAACTGTATTGCTTACGATTTACCATTCGGCTGTCCGGGTTGGTTGCAAGCAACCATTCATGCTGATTATTTCATAAAATCAGGCGATGCAAAACAAGCATTAGTTATTGGCGCCGATGTTCTATCTCGGATTTGTGATCCATATGATAGAGATAGCATGCTTTATGCCGATGGTGCTGGTGCAGTAATTTTAGAGGGAAAAGAAAGTGAAACTCCAATAGGTATATTGGCACATACCACTAGATCAGACACGCATCAGTATTCTGAAATGTTGTATATGGATACATCTTTTAAGCCTGATAGTGAGTATAAAGATGCCTTGTTTTTGAAAATGAACGGTCGCAAACTATACCAGTATGCATTAACAACAGTTCCTTCTGCCATACAAACTTGTTTGGAAAAATGCAATACGCCACTTAGTGAGATTAAAAAGGTATTGATTCATCAAGCTAATGGAAAAATGGATGATGCAATATTAAAAAGACTATATAAGCTATATAATATAGATGAGTTGCCTGAAGACATTATGCCAATGACCGTATCTTGGTTAGGAAATTCTTCTGTCGCAACCGTACCGACTCTGCTTGACCTTATTATGAAGGATGAGCTAAAACCTCACAAAATTAATAAAGGTGACAGCATTGTTTTTGCATCTGTAGGTGCAGGAATGAATATTAATGCTATGGTATATAAAATGTAATATGCTTGCCTGTAAGTTTTACTAATTAATTTTGATAATGTAAATACTGAGTATACTACTTTGAGAAAATAATGAGATTACCTACTAAAATCAGTTCGAGTTCTTTTGCTTGCAACTTCTCGTTCGGCTTATTTCTTTTCTTTAGCTAGTTTTTCGGCAACAAGATCAACATATACAATTAATGTTTGGGAATTTATTGATTGCATGATTGAGATCATTTTATTGTCAGTTATCCATGCCCTAGAATCAGCTTTATTTTCACGTTGACTTTTAATTGTGAATGCTTTTGTTTTGAAAGAGTATTTGTTAAGATACTATCGCGTATCGCAAGTCTGTGACTTGTGAAATAATTAAAAAAGAAGATATAAAAAGATTCAAGCTGATGTGGTTTGGATCTTTTTGTGTTTTTCTACACCATGGTTCGATCTGTTCTACAAATATTTACGGTGCTGCCATCAAGGTTCCGATGATAATTATCGGAAGCTTAAACACAAAAAAGGAGGCTTGTTAAATAAAGATGAATTAATTATTAGGCTGCAATTTAACTGTGATATATTTTGTTTAATGCTTGTGTTTTTCATAAGTTTGACGGTGATTCGTAAATAACAAACATCTATTTTGTTGATATATGATCCTTTGCGTACAATAAGTCTCGCATAATTAAGGTGTCGCATTGCAACACGTATTAATAATTAAACTATATTTCAGAACCCAATGGAGAACAAACTTTACAATACCATACTAGAGTTGAGTAGAAGCATACAGGCAGCTCAGGAAGAAGCAAAAAGGCAGTGCACCAACTCAAATATAAACCCACGAAATGCATTTCAGATGGCACTCAATTACAAAATGCAAGAGTATGTCCATAACTTACCTTCTTGCATCAATATTGATCGTGTATTGGGGTTTCAAATGCACCCAGCAGATTATAAATTCGATACAAATGTTTCCGATCGTAGCATAAGCATTCGTCTTGCCTTGCATCATTATCCACCCGTAAAACCGATGATTATTCAGGCTCCTGAAATGATCTTAGAGTTACGAGCGACAATAGATATAAACGGGAAAATAGAATATCGTTTATCGAACAACTTTGCAGATCCAGCAAACTTAAAAGCTCTTGCTCAACGTTTACCAGAAGGTAGTTGTTTAATGCTACAGGACAATGGTTCGTTAACCATTGAAGCTCTTAAAGAACGAAGTAGGGAATCATCATGGGGCTTTTCTGAACCCAATCGATCTATGATGGGAGAAATTCCTCAATCAGTTGGGGATGGATTTACAACATTTAACGATGCTTCTTCAAGAGGAGGTGATGGACTATCAATAAATTTTTTAGCTAGTACCAGTTGGACTGGTTTTGTAGCTGGATCAAAGAAAAGTTACAGTCTGATTAATAATGAAGTAATGAGACAAACTCTCTATAATAACTCAATCCGAAGACCAGGAATGCCACTGGATGAAGTGACTTCATTAAAAGTTCCAAAGGGAATTAAAATTATTGGCAAATATGGCGGATTGGCCTTTACATTACATGGAGCATATGATATTAATAAACAATGGAGCAATAGTGAAATTAGCACTAGCTCCATGATAGTTGAACAAGTTTCAAATGTTATAGGAGCTATACCTGTTTATGGTACAGCATGGAGTATTGGTTGGAATCTAGGGAAAGCATGTGGACCAAGTACTTGGTATGGAGATAATGATTATAAATATTTTGAATAATAGCAGTATGAAGGATTTATATAGATACATATTTACAAAAGCATACTTTTTTTGTATTAATGTTTTTAAAGAAAAAGAATTTCCACAATATTTTGCGTCAGGTGTTTTGACTCTTGTAATGGTAACTAGTATTGTTATAATTTTAGAGTTGATACAATATCTTTCATTCCCAGTTAGAGTTAATATCTTGGGAGAATATCATGGTTATTTTGCAGTATTTAGTTGGGGACTAATTCTACTTTACGTAAACAATAAAAAAAGATACTTGAAAATACTTGAGTATAACAGCAAGATTTCTAAAAGAAAAAAAAAGAAATTAAAAGTTTATAGTATCATTTATCTGTTATTCTTATTTGTTGCATTTTTTCTGTTAGGAGCATTAATCAGAGAATACAATATTCAAAATCGTTAATATTAGATACTCATAAAATCATATACGAGAAGCCTTATAATTTCAATACAAATGTTTCCGAACGAAGTGTAGGTATTCGTCTTGCCTTGCATCATTATCTACCCGTAAAGCCGATGATTATTCAGGTTTCTGAAATGATTTTTGAGCTACGAGCGACGGTAGACACAAGTGGAAATATGGAATATCGCTTATCAAATAGTTTGCAGATCCAGCAAACTTAAAAGCTCTTGCTCAACGTTTACCAGAAGGTAGTTGTTTAATGCTACAGGACAATGGTTCGTTAACCATTGAAGCTCTTAAAGAACGAAGTAGGGAATCATCATGGGGCTTTTCTGAACCCAATCGATCTATGATGGGAGAAATTCCTCAATCAGTTGGGGATGGATTTACAACATTTAACGATGCTTCTTCAAGAGGAGGTGATGGACTATCAATAAATTTTTTAGCTAGTACCAGTTGGACTGGTTTTGTAGCTGGATCAAAGAAAAGTTACAGTCTGATTAATAATGAAGTAATGAGACAAACTCTCTATAATAACTCAATCCGAAGACCAGGAATGCCACTGGATGAAGTGACTTCATTAAAAGTTCCAAAGGGAATTAAAATTATTGGCAAATATGGCGGATTGGCCTTTACATTACATGGAGCATATGATATTAATAAACAATGGAGCAATAGTGAAATTAGCACTAGCTCCATGATAGTTGAACAAGTTTCAAATGTTATAGGAGCTATACCTGTTTATGGTACAGCATGGAGTATTGGTTGGAATCTAGGGAAAGCATGTGGACCAAGTACTTGGTATGGAGATAATGATTATAAATATTTTGAATAATAGCAGTATGAAGGATTTATATAGATACATATTTACAAAAGCATACTTTTTTTGTATTAATGTTTTTAAAGAAAAAGAATTTCCACAATATTTTGCGTCAGGTGTTTTGACTCTTGTAATGGTAACTAGTATTGTTATAATTTTAGAGTTGATACAATATCTTTCATTCCCAGTTAGAGTTAATATCTTGGGAGAATATCATGGTTATTTTGCAGTATTTAGTTGGGGACTAATTCTACTTTACGTAAACAATAAAAAAAGATACTTGAAAATACTTGAGTATAACAGCAAGATTTCTAAAAGAAAAAAAAAGAAATTAAAAGTTTATAGTATCATTTATCTGTTATTCTTATTTGTTGCATTTTTTCTGTTAGGAGCATTAATCAGAGAATACAATATTCAAAATCGTTAATATTAGATACTCATAAAATCATATACGAGAAGCCTTATAATTTCAATACAAATGTTTCCGAACGAAGTGTAGGTATTCGTCTTGCCTTGCATCATTATCTACCCGTAAAGCCGATGATTATTCAGGTTTCTGAAATGATTTTTGAGCTACGAGCGACGGTAGACACAAGTGGAAATATGGAATATCGCTTATCAAATAGTTTGCAGATCCATCAGACTTAGATGCACTTGCTCATCGTTTGCCAGAAGGTAGTTGTTTAATACTACAGGACAATGGTTCGTTAACCATTGAAGCTCTTAAAGAACGAAGTAGGGAGTCATCATGGGGCTTTTCTGAACCCAATCAATCTATGATGGGAGAAATTCCTCAATCAGTTGGGGATGGGTTTACCTCCCCATATCGCAAGTCTGTGACTTGTGAAATAATTAAAAAAGAAGATATAAAAAGATTCAAGCTGATGTGGTTTGGATCTTTTTGTGTTTTGTTAGTATATAAGGAGAAGTTGCAGGCTTGCGGGAGGTGGGGGGGCAACTTTTCTTATTTTTATGAACTAGCCCTGCATGGGGTGTGCTTTTATTGAATTCATTATAAACTTATATTGGCTTCCTTCTTGTGTGGCAAAGCTTATATAAACTTATATAGCCTCCCTTCTTGTGCGGTAAAGCTTATATAAACTTATATAGCCTTCCTTCTTGTGCGGCAAAGCTTATATAAACTTATATAGCCTTCCTTCTTGTGCGGCAAAGCCGATATAAACTT
>JADGEF010000067.1 GCA_016744515.1 Marinifilaceae bacterium
CATCGAGCAGGTATTTCGGTCTGTAATGTGCTTGTTTCCATGCTCTCAGTATCTATTTCTTTATAAATAGATCGTATTTTATATTTGGTTTCCATTTTTTCGAGATTATGAATCGTGCATCTCTAAAAATTATAATCCAGCTATAATTTGTTCGTTCCTACATTTCGAAGCGCTTTTCAATTCCCTATTAAAGTAGATGTTGCACAACTCATCAGGAAACTCATTCACCATAGTAATTTCTGGAGTTTGTTGTGTTCTCACCTTTCTGCTTTACGAATACTAAGATTAATCAAAAAAATATTTATTAAAATTGCACACACACAATACTGATTAAAACACCAATACCCACTGCCAACATCTAACTAAAAACAACCCACTTACCTATCACTTTCATTAAAAGCTTAACAAATATAATAAATTTTATTGCTGAACAAAACAATTGCTTTTAAAATTACACACAACAGTTATTGTACAATAGAATGGTATAACAACACCCGATTAGTGATGTTTACAGGGCTGCGTTTGTCTTGAACATCGTAATTTGTGAGTTAATTCAACGAAATGCTTATTTTTGATCTTAAATATTATTCAATATGAACCATACAATTACAATTGAACCTCAATTATCAGAACTATGCCCTTCGCTTAAACTCGGCGTAATTGAATGTCAGGTAAGCGTCACTACCGACGATGATAAGCTTTGGGAAGTAATCAACCAACATATCGAACAGATTGAAGAAAGCATGACTGTGGAAGAGATTCGAAATAAATCGACTATCAGCTCTTCTAAAAATGGGTATCGAAAAGTTGGGAAAGATCCGAATAGGTATCGCCTTTCGGCTGAATCGTTATTGAGACGAATTGTGAACGGCAAGGGGCTTTACAAAATTAATAATGTGGTCGATCTACTGAATTTGGTCTCTATTAAATCGGGTTTCTCCATTGGTGGCTATAATGCCGATAAAGTTATTGGAACTATAAAAATGGGGCTTGGACAGGCTAATGAAGCGTATCAAGGTATTGGAAGGGGGCAACTAAATGTTGAGAATCTGCCTTTGTTTCGAGATGATAGGGGTGCATTCGGAAGCGCAACCTCCGATTCACTGAGAACTCAGATCGACTCTAATTGTCAGAATCTATTAATGGTATTTTTCTCATATCAGGGAGAAGAAGAGCTTTATGAGAGTATGGCATTTGCCAAAGCTTTATTGACTGAGTTTGCTAGTGCTGCGAATATTAAAACGAGTATCGTTTAAATAGTTCGTGAGATATGAGTTCCGAAAATATTCGGAATGAGATATAAGATGATTTACAAATTGCTTACAATCGACAATGTTGCTAAAACAAAATCCCATCCCGAGGCTTCGCCATCGGGCTGAATTAACTTGGACTTTCAGCCCGTAAAAGATAGGATGAAATTAGCCTGTGCAGACATTTATTAATGGCAATGGTGTTTTGCAAAAGGGATAAAAGCATTTGTTTGAGCTCCTTTGTTTTTTCACAAAGAGCGAGCACAGATAACCCGACCTACAAATAGGATGGTGACGGCACAAAAAATAGGATTGTGAAAGGAGTTGAATGTCGCATGCCAATGCGTCGCTAATCATGTTTCGCCGCAGAGTGGCAGCTTAATTAAGCCCAATGGCAACGCCTTGGGCAATGAAAATACGAGATACAATTTGCACCCTGAAAGGGCAACTTAAAAGATATGCTGCGGTAAAGCATATTTTTCGCAGATAATACTAAGCTGCCCTTTCAGGGCGTATGAGCTTATCGAAATCCCATCCCGAGGCTTCGCCATCGGGCTGAATTAACTTGGGCTTTCAGCCCGTAAAAGATATGATGAAATTAGCTTGTGTACACGTTTAATTAATGGCGATGGTGTTTTGCAAAAGGGATAAAAGCATTTGTTTGAGCTCCTTTGTTTTTCACAAAGAGCGAGCACAGATAACCCGACCTACAAATAGGATGGTGACGGTACAAAAAATAGGATTGTGAAAGGAGTTGAATGTCGCATGCCAATGCGTCGCTAATCATGTTTCGCCGCAGAGTGGCAGCTTAATTAAGCCCAATGGCAACGCCTTGGGCAATGAAAATACGAGATACAATTTGCACCCTGAAAGGGCAACTTAAAAGATATGCTGCGGTAAAGCATATTTTTCGCAGATAATACTAAGCTGCCCTTTCAGGGCGTATGAGCTTATCGAAATCCCATCCCGAGGCTTCGCCATCGGGCTGAATTAACTTGGGCTTTCAGCCCGTAAAAGATAGGATAAAATGAGTCTCCCCGCTGCAAGTAGTCAAGGTATCATGATGGATTATTTATTCGATTTTACGCTGCAAGAAGCGGGGAATTAAACCCAGAGAGATTAACTTGGCTTTCAGCCCATAAAAGATAGGATGAAATTAGCCTGTGCAGACATTTATTAATGGCAATGGTGTTTTGCAAAAGGGATAAAAGCATTTGTTTGAGCTCCTTTGTTTTTCACAAAGAGCGAGTGCGGATAGCCCGACCCGCAGGGTTTTGCCCAAAGAGTTGTTATTGAAAAGGTGAGAATTTGCTCTGCGAGCTTAAAAGGATTTTTCAGAATCAGACTATTTTCTGTTCGTTAATTACAACTTAATTTCAAAATCATCAGCATCGAGGTAAACTGGGAATTTTTTCCTGAAACTTTTTAATTCATCAAGCGATATATGCGTCGTTTGAATATGGCTCTTATAATCTTCGCACTTGGCAATAACTCTCCCACGTGCATCGATTAATGACGAATCGCCGGCGTAAGTTAAATCCATTCCGTCTCGCCCTACTCGATTAACACCGGCAACAAAAGCCTGATTATCTATCGCTCTAGCTTTTAATAGGGTGTTCCACACATCACGTCGGGCATCGGGCCAATTGGCCACACAAACCAAAAGGTCATAATCTTGCTGATTGCGAGACCAAACTGGGAAGCGCAAATCGTAGCAAACTATAGGTCGAATTCGCCACTCGCCAATATTTACAATTCCCTTTTCTTTACCTCCCTCAAAATGTTCGTGCTCGTTTCCCATTCTAAACAAGTGTCGTTTGTCGTAGGTAAATATATCGCCATCAGGCGAAACGGTATACATTCTATTATAATAGGTGTCAGCTTCGTTCACAATAAAACTCCCCATAATATAAGAGCCTAAATGCGTTGCTTGTTCGCACATCCAAGCAACTGTTATATCGGTATATGATGCGATTTCTTCTTTACCCGCCATAATAAAGCCGGAAGTAAACATTTCTGGTAGAACAATCAGATCGCTTTTGCCTTTCAGTTCAGAAAGTTGATGCGTGAACTGTTCTAGGTTCGACTTTACATCTCCCCAAATTAAATCTGATTGTACCAAACTAAGTCGTAGAGTATCCTTCATATTTCAAATTTTATAAGCTGAGTTCGATGCAAGCTTGTAGTATAACTTTCACATTTACTCGGCACTAGTATTTGGTATCAAGTATTGATTATCAGGACACAAGATCGAACGAGTCTTTTTTTGATACTTGTGTCTGAATTCTTGATACTAAATATTCTAGCAGATTAAACTGTCTCCTTTACAATTAATGATATGTTCTTCATAAATAGAACTGACGTTTATAGTTTGAAAATTGAATTAATCTCCTATTGAAAAAAGCTCTGGGAACTTAGGTTTAGCATCCTTATATTTTGATTTGATATAAGCCATATCAGCTTCAACATCTCCTGTTGGATAAAAGGTTTCGATAAAGCTTAATGTTTTAGTTTCATAATTCAAATCGCCTAATAGAATTGGCACATTCGCTTTTAATGCGATAAAATAAAAACCTCTTTTCCATACAGGACATCTACTTCTACTCCCCTCTGGCGAAAGTGAAAGATAAAGCTCATTTCTCTTCGCAAATTCCTCTGCCAACTGATCTGTCAAATTGCTTTTCTTACTCCTATCAATAGCCATAACACCCATATATCGAAAAATTGCTCCAAAAGGGAAAAAGAAAAATTCTTTCTTCATTAGAACTGTTGTGTTGATATTATGAGCGACAAAAGCCAATTTTCCCCAAATAAAATCCCAATTTGATGTATGTGGTGCAGCAATTACGACTGCTTTTTTTACTGTTGGAATTTCTCCTATAAATTTCCATCCGAACGACTTAAGGATGAATTGACTTATTTTTACTTTCATTTGTATATGTATCGTTTGATCTAATCGTCTATTTTATAATATAAAGATTCTTCGCCAAAGGTACTAAAATAAAGACTTCCCCTTTTTTCGGAATCAATTTTGATTTACCCAATAATTTAAAGACATTTGCATCTTAATATCCACACGTAAGCTTAAAAATAATGGATTCATTAAGAGATAAAGTTCTAAAATTAGCCAAAGAAAAGAATGCGGTTATTTTAGCACACTATTACCAAACTCCCGACATACAAGAGATAGCCGACTTTAAAGGTGATAGTTTAGCTCTTGCACAATATGCTGCTGAATCTGAAGCTGATATTATTCTATTCGCTGGCGTTCATTTTATGGGCGAAACGGCTAAGATTTTAAACCCCAAACGTAAGGTTTTAATTCCTGATTTAGAAGCTGGATGCTCACTTGCTGAATCTTGCCCAGGAGAAGATTTTGCCAAGTTTAAAGCTAAATATCCCGATCATATCGTTATTTCGTACATTAACTGTTCTGCTGAAATAAAAACGCTTTCAGACGTTATCTGCACATCTGGTAATGCTGTGCAAATTGTTGAATCTTACCCTAAGGATCAGAAAATTATATTTGCTCCAGATAAAAACTTGGGGCGCTACATAAACGAAGTAACTGGACGAAATATGGTTCTATGGGACGGATCGTGTGAGGTTCACGACATTTTATCTGCTGAAAAAATTATGCAGATGAAAATTGACAATCCAGATGCAACACTTATTGCACACCCAGAATGTACACATCCTGTTCTTATTCTTGCAGATTTTGTGGGTTCGACAACTGCCATGCTTAACTACACTAAAAATTCAAATTCAAAAAAGTTTATCGTGGCCACAGAAACTGGTATTCTTCACCAAATGCAAAAGGATTCGCCTGATAAGGAATTTCTTATTGTACCAGCTGATGAAACTTGCTCGTGCAACGATTGTGCTTACATGAAATTAAACACAATGCAAAAAATTTATTCAGCTCTTAAAAATGAACAAGCTGAAATCATTTTACCAGACGCTATTATGGCTAAGGCAAAAGCGCCATTAATTCGTATGCTAGAGTTATCATCGAAATAAATTTAACTTTATTAAGATAACAGTTCGTAAGATATGAGATTCGAGACATGAGATGATTTACAAACTGCTCACGATTAACAAAATCTCACCGAACGATTATTAAGATCATTCATAAAATATTTGATTATAAAAATTCAAGGATGTAATTTTAGTGACTTCACTAGAATTCACTTAAAACAAGTTGAAATTATTACTCACTAAAAAAGATTATTAATTATGAATACAGAAAAAATTATAGATCAGTTAGTTCAAATTGGAGTTGATTATGGACCAAAATTACTTGGGGCTATAATCGTACTTATTATTGGGGGATGGGTTATTAAAGCCATGACTCGTGCTTTTGGTAAAATAATGGACAGAAGCAAAATGGATGATTCCCTTAAGCCATTTTTGAAAAGCTTAATAGGAATGCTACTTAAAGTGATGCTATTTATTAGTGCATTAGGCATGCTTGGTATCGAAATGACTTCGTTTATTGCTCTTTTAGGTGCTGTTGGTTTAGCCGTTGGTATGGCCTTATCGGGAACCTTACAAAATTTCGCTGGTGGTGTTATGATCCTTATTTTTAAACCATTCCGAGTTGGTAATTTCATTGAGGCTCAAGGATACATGGGTGTTGTAAAAGAAATTCAAATTTTCAATACTATTGTAACAACTCCTGATAACAAAACAATTATCATTCCTAACGGTGGTTTATCTACTTCTTCGATGATTAATTATTCAACTGAAGAAAATAGAAGAGTAGACTGGACAGTTGGTATTGCTTACGGAGATGATGTTGATAAAGCAAGAGCAGTTATCAAACGTTTATGTGAGGCTGATTCTCGCATTCTTAAAGATCCTGAGGTTTTTGTAGGCGTTTCAGAATTAGCTGACAGCTCAGTTAATTTTGCAGTTAGAGCTTGGGTTAAAGCTCCTGATTATTGGGGCGTATTTTTCGATTTTAATGAAAATGTTTATAAAACATTTGGTAAAGAAGGTCTCAATATTCCTTTCCCTCAAATGGATGTTCATGTTCATAAAAACGCATAATAGATCTACCACAATTATAAGGTCACAGATAGAAATTTGAAAAAAGCCCTAAAGACATTAAGTTCTTTAGGGCTTTTCATTTATTAGATTACTTATTTAAGATTAAATCTAATAAAAGGGCTTGTAGTAAAGAATCAAGCTCTTATTTTTGTAGAGAGAAAGGAGAACAATAAAAAGCAGTTTAATATTGCTATTCCTCCTTTTAAGTTTAGACATTAATTTTACACTCACAATAATAGCATATGCTAGCCCAATTTTTAATTGCAGCGCCCTCAAGCGGCTCTGGTAAGACTACTATTACTCAAGGTTTGCTTCGTAGCTTACGTAATAAAGGTTTATCTGTTCAGGCTTTTAAATGTGGCCCAGATTATATAGATACCAAACATCACGAATGGGCTTCAGGCAATGTATCGATCAACTTAGATACATTTATGAGCAGCAAAAAACATGTGACTGATATTTATGGCAAATACAGTCAAAAAGCAGATGCTACTGTAGTTGAAGGCGTAATGGGCTTGTTTGATGGGGCAAATAGAATGGAAGGTAGTTCTGCACAAATTGCTGAATTACTCAACATTCCAATTATTCTGGTTATAAATGCCAAAGCTACAGCCTACTCAGTAGCTCCTTTACTTTACGGATTCAAGCACTTTTATCCAAACATTAAAATAGCTGGTGCTATCTTCAACTTTGTTAATAGCGAATCTCATTATCAATTTATGAAAGATGCCTGCGATGATGTTGGTGTTGAAGCATTAGGATATGTACCTAGAAATGAAAACATAAGTCTGCCAGAAAGACATTTGGGACTACAGATTTCTGCTAAAGACAATTATGAAGATATCATAGATGCAATGGCTGCTCATATTGAGAAAACAGTTGATGTGGATAGGATTCTTCAAATATGTACGTCTAAACGTCCTAAGTTTGTAAGCCCCGCAAGCGCAAGCAAAGCAAGTCTTAAAATAGGAGTTGCCAAAGATGAAGCTTTTAATTTTACTTATCATGAAAATTTAAGAGCTCTTTCTGAACTTGGTGAAATTAAGTACTTCTCTCCTATTAATGATAAAACCTTACCCGATGTTGATTTTATATACCTTGCAGGAGGGTATCCCGAACTTTATTTGGACAAATTATCTGAAAATAAGAGCATGAGCTTAGCCATTAAAGAGTTTGCATTATCGGGTGGTAAGATACTTGCTGAGTGTGGAGGTATGATGTATTTGTCTAGAAATATTATTAACAAGGAAGGCAAGAAATTCCCGATGGTAAATTTCCTAGATCAAGATGCTAGCATGGAAAACATGAAGCTAAAACTAGGCTACAGAAAAATTAAATTAGAAAACGAAATACTTTACGGACACGAATTTCATTATTCAAATTTAGTTGACTCGCAAGAAGAAACTAGAGGTATTGAAGTGTACTCTGCACGTGACAAACAATTAGATACAAAGGTTATTAGAAAAAATAATGTATTGGCTTCATACATTCATTTCTATTGGGGAGAAAAAAACATTTACAATTCATTCTGGAAGAAATAGTCACTCATAAACAATTCAAATATCATGGGAAAACAAAACTGGAAACCAGGAACTATGGTCTATCCTTTACCTGCTGTAATGGTTAGTTGTGGTGCAAGCGAGGACGATTATAACATTATCACAATTGCCTGGACGGGTACTATTTGCACTAATCCAGCAATGTGTTACATCTCTATTCGACGTAATCGCCATTCATATGATATCATAAAAAAACATGGTGAGTTTGTCATTAATCTTACTACAAAAGAACTCGCTTTTGCTACTGATTGGTGTGGCGTAAAGTCTGGTAAAGATTTTAATAAGTTCGAAGAAATGAAGTTAACTCCTGCACCTTCGAAAGAAATTAAAGCTCCAATTATTGAAGAGTCTCCTCTATCTATCGAATGCAAACTAAAACAAATTGTAGAATTAGGTTCTCACGATATGTTTATTGCAGAAGTTGTAAATGTACAAGCCGATGAAAAGTATATCGATCCTGAAAGTGGACAATTCAGATTGGATAAAGCTCAACCAATTGCATATGCTCACGGACATTATTACGAATTAGGCAAACTTATTGGTCGTTTTGGACACTCTGTTATGAAGAAGAAGACAAAAAAGAAACTAGCTAAGAAAAACGGGACTCAATAACTATGATGCTATTTTACTACAACTATAAAAAATGTTTAGACACTGATTAAATATGATTTTAAAAAGATCAAATTCAGTCTCGCACATAGATCATAGTCAATCATCAAAATCTGCGTCTGAATATCTGTTGTAGTGTATAACATTTGACTCGTGATAACCACTAATTAATGTCACAAGATCTAACAGCAATTACTTCTTGTGACACAACTAGCTCTTTGTTGATCGAAATAGGTAAAACAAGAGAAACTCATGTGCTCTTATCTACTTCAGATTCAATATTCACTTTGAAAATTAGATCTCTTCTAAAAATGGTTTAATTTAATGCTATTAAAGGCAAGTCAAAATAGACACGTGTTCCTACATTTATATCGCTTTCGACACGGATTGTTCCCTTATTCTTCTCTACTAAATCTTTCACAATAATAAGACCTAAACCCGTACCTGATTCCTTATTAGTTCCTTCCTGTTGAATTTTCTTATCGATATTAAACAGATATTGAATATCTTCTCTATCAATACCAACACCATTATCGCGAACAAGAACTTCGACTCTATTATCTTTCACTTTAGCTGAAATATCTATACATCCACCTTTACGTGTAAATTTTATCGCATTATTAACTAAATTCAAAACGACTGCTTTAATCATATTCTCATCACAAAAAGCATTAGAATTTATAGGAATATTATTTTTCAATTCAATATTCTTTGCTTTTGCAATTTTATTTAGTGTATTCAATACAAAATCAGCAACATTTTTAAGATCAGTAGTACCTGGATTCCATAAAACACCCCCAATTTGAATACGCCCCCACCTCAATAAATTATCTAAAAGTTCATTCATGTCATGAGCAGAATCATAACAATCGTTCAAATAGGTTTTTATTTCTACATCAGAAAACGAATCTAAATTTTTGATAAAGATCTCTAATAATCCTAAAATAGCTGATAAAGGTCCTTTTAAATCATGAGATATAATTGAGAAAAACTGATCTTTCGTTTCGTTAGACTCTTTAAGGTCAATCGTTTTTCTCTCAAGCTTAGCCCTATTTTCAACAATCTCACTTACATCATCAATTACCCAAACATTGACATTCTCAATATGAGAATATAACATTTCGCTAATATAAATTTTAGCCCAAAGAACCGAATCATCATCCCTCTTCAACGGAATTTCATTACGAATCAAAGCTTTACTTCCTTGCAGTTGCTGGTATTCATTCATTAGAATATCGTAGTTGCTTTTACTCAAAAAAACCGACATAATATCTTTACCTAAAAGTTCTCCTTTATCGCAGTCTAATATTTCTGAAATTCGATTATTCTGATCAATTATTTTACCTTCTCCATCAGTAACTACAATACCAACTAAAGAATTGTTTAAAATGGCCTTCAATCTTAAATAAGCAAATTTAGAAAGCTCTTCCTGTTTAGTAATCTCAATATTCTTTCTATTCAGGTTCTCATTTGCTTCTAGAAGTTCCCTCGATCGCTCTTCAACTTTTTTATCTAACTCTATATATTGTCTTTCTAATGATTTTCGTTGTCTGTACTTAAAAACAGAATAAATAATTAATAAGAAGATAACTATAGAACCTATTTTCATTAAATTTTTGAACAGCCTAATATTTTTTTCGAAAAAAGATTTTTCCTTATTTATCAATATTGTTCCCTTGGGCAAATCGGACACTGAAATATCAAGTTTCGATAAAACAGAATAATCTATCTTAATGCTAACTGCTGATTTCTCAAATACTGGAATTATACCAGCATTTGCACCTTTCACAATTGACAATGCCAGTTCTCCTGCAAGTTTACCTTGCATATAACCACTAGTTATATAACCACCTACAATTCCTTTACCCAAATAAAAATCCCAAGAACCATAAATTGGAACAGCACTTGCCTCACTAATAAGACGTACAGCATCGTTAAATGAATAATAATCTCCATCAGCATCCATTGTAAATGAAGCAAGATAAACCATCCAATCATCAGACAAACCTTTAACTCTTTTTTGAATATTCTCCATATTACTATTATCAGAATACTCAATAACCATACTCTTTTCCAATTCTGGCAAAACATTCATAATAATTGCCTTATTGGCCAAACCAGTAACGGTCTTATCATTTATTACAAGGATCTTCCTATCAGGATGTAACTTATGCATAAGCATTATAGTAGAATCAATTGCAACATATTCTACAATTCCTGTTACTTGTTTTTCTCCCTTCAACAATTCTGGTTTATAATTATTTATACCACAAAAAATGATAGGGATATTTTGAAAAAAACGTTTCCTGTTTTTTATAACAAAGTTTAATGCATTATTATCTGAAACAATAATTGCATCACACATTACCTTAGAACATAACAGTTCATACTTTCGTTCAAAAGATTCTATAAACATTGGATCTACAAAACGCTTAGAGTCTAAATATTCATAGAATGTTTCAATTTCTCCTGCAAGAGGCGTTAAAACAGACTCAATTCCATTGGAAATACTATCAGTCCAAACAAAACTTTGATGATAAGAATGTATGACCAAAATATGTTTCTTGTCCTTACTCGAACTAGAGCTGAAAGATGAAATTACAGAAGCTAATATTAATAGGAAACTTAAAAACAAATAGCGCATATTAGATGATTTTTCAAATAATTAAAACTATTTCTATAAAAGTATAGTTTACAAAAAAAACATATTTCCTTCTAGTTAAAATTCAAGGATAAATTACAAATAGACGATAATTAACAACACTACAACATGATACTTAAGCTAAACACACAATATAAGATACAAAAAAAGCCTACACATGTGCAGGCTTTTTGATATATCAATCAAAATGATATTCAGATATCACTATTCTTTTGAAATTTATCTAATTCTATCCATTGAACGAATCATAGCTTCATCTTTACCAATATTACGAATAGCAAGGTAAGATAAAACGACACTTACTAGTGGAAACGCATTAATAATACTATAGTTCGCAATAACCTGCATTGGTTCAAGTTGTGAGTTCACATTATAATAAACAAGACCAACTACACCTAACATGCAGAAGATATTAAAAACTGTTAATCGAATCTGGCGCATACGTTTTTTGTAAGAAAAAATAGTCACTAGAACATTTAATACAATTACAAGTAATAAAATTGCAATTGGATATGCTTTAAATAGCATAGGTTCACCTTCTTCTAAAGAAGGAATTCCTTTATATATAAACGAGTACGAAATTTTTGCTGAAACGATTAATTCTGCCAAAGGGAAAAAGAACATCAATGTCATTAGGATTAAAACACCTAATAGGAATAAAGTTTGAATTCTTTGAATCATAGTTAATTGAAATTGAATATTAATAATAATATAGGAATTAACTTCTCTTTATTTAAAGCATTTCCGAGCACAAATTTAAACTTAAAAATAAGAGCAGCAAACTTTCGTCTACTACTCTTATACGTCAGCTTACAAACTATAAAAATATTTTCGATTTCGAATTAACCCTTTTTCTTTAACGACATATAATCGACATAATACAAGAGTTTTACTGATAAGGAATTAAATCTTGTAGAATCAAATGTGTTTTTAAGGTTGTTCACAAAACGATGAGCAACCTGTTCATCCGATTTAGATATTGAATTTTTCCAAACCAAAGCTAAATCGCTACCTGGAGCAAATCTCCATGAATACACCATATCAATATTAAAGGTATTAAAGTTGATATCATGATTATCTGAATAATTTGTTGATCCCAATCGACCATTATCCAATAATACTCCAAAATCTTTATATTCGGCTTTAGCCCAATAATGACGAGCTCTAAAGCTTAACGACATTTTATTGTTGAAAATATAATTACTACTCAATTTATTTTCTAGATATGCAGTATTTCTAATCCCAATGTACACATTATCTATTCCTCCTATCTCTTCAGAATCGACATAACCCATATCATCCAATTGCCTATTCCATTTCACATTATACTCCATAGAGAATTTATCGCTGAATCTGTATCGGGGCTTAATCGACACCTTAAATATTCTTAGATTATCAGTTGAAAATCGTGCTCCATATTCAGTTTTAACATCAAGGGCAAATTCTTTCCTATAATCAGTAGAGACCCATAAACCCATAAGGGCAAAAGAACCTTTTCTCAGTTTCAGACCATCAACCCGAGGTTCATTAAAATCATATTGATGCATTGGACGAACATTCCCATAAATACCAACAGAATTATAGGATTTAAGTTTAAATCTAGACTTGTAATAGATCGTAAATCGTGAAAAACGTGTAGGTAAATATTGTGTTTCATGGCTAATAGTCAATTCATTATGCTGAGCTAAAAAAACACCTTTAGGCTTATTAATATGGTATTCAAGTTTTAAATTATTTTTGATAATATTATTCCTATTCAAAAAACCAAAATCATTGGGATTGTATTCATCTGAAATCATCTCGTTGGAAAAACTCCAATTAAACTTTCCATTTATTTTCTCAAAAGAAAACTGATGATGATGACCAATTTCGTCACTCTCACCTTTTTCATAGCGCTGTGACAATAACGCTTTACCCTTTAACTGATACGTTCTAGATTTTCCTTTTAGCAAGAATTCAGTCCCACTTACATTGCCAATAAAATCATCATTAGGAACTGTAACATTAGTATTAATTATAGAAATATAGGATTCATTCTTCAAACTCTGATCAAAAACAAGCATATTATAGTTAGCAAAAGCTTGAGTCTTTATTTTTCGTTTCGACCCCGAAACTGTATCTTTTATTTCAGCAAAAGTGTTACGAATCATAGAATTTAAAAAGCCAATTCCTAACCCTTTGCTTGTTCTGCCCGAAATTTTAGTGGAATTTATAATTTTAGCCTCAGCTGGATTTTCTTGTATAAGCTCATTTTTTTCAAGTCCATCCTCTACATCATACATGTATTTAGGCGATGCTCCAATTCTTTTTGAGTAGAATACTTCTCCTCTATTAAAAAGCTCTGTAGCTTCTGTAAAATACTGTCTTTTCTCGTCAAATTTAGTTTCATATGGCGATAGATTTAATACTTGATCATCAGATTGAACTTGTCCAAAATCAGGAATCAACATCATATCCAAAGT
This sequence comes from Marinifilaceae bacterium, assembly GCA_016744515.1. Classification (GTDB taxonomy): domain Bacteria; phylum Bacteroidota; class Bacteroidia; order Bacteroidales; family Marinifilaceae; genus Ancylomarina. The sequence goes on from JADGEF010000067.1 coordinate 13,595, forward strand.
AAAACTTTCATTTAATCCATACTTTAAATCAAGCCCTCCTCGGTAATTTGTTTCAAATGAAGAATCATCTGAAGACTTATCCACATAAACAGAAAAATAAGGTGAAAATGACAGTCTAGTTGGTGGGTGAATGTTTTCTAGACCTTTTAAGACTCCAGATTGGTTCACCCAACCAGACTCTTCTTTATCTATAAAATTCCAACTTATTTTTTCTTTTTCCCTTTGTATATTACGAATGATATTTATTCCCCATTCTTGCACATTTTTCTTAGGAAAACGTAAAGCTGAATATGGAATCTCAAATTCAGCACTCCATCCTTCTTTTCCGATGTGTGTGCCACTTTTCCATACACCATCCCAATTCTTATCTTCTTTATCTTTAACAACTTTGGCATCTATTTGAACTCCCATTGGTGTAACCATAAATTCAAATGCATCTAGACCATTATTAAAAGGATCTATTAAAAGAAGAGCGAAATCACTATTGTTCAAATCATCTCTCTTACTTAGCTCTTTCAATATTTTTTCAGGTTGATCATCATACATCATAACTCCCACTATAAATGAGTTATCAGTATAGATAAACTTAGCCTCTGTTCTATAATTTGAAGGCATTCCATTACTAGGATCCATCTGAATAAAATCGTCAGCGACGGGAATATCTCTCCAGATTTCTTCATTTAAGATCCCATCAATATTGGGACTTTGTATTACACGTTTGGCTTGAATTTCTTTCTTTGAGAAGGCTTGTGCAGGTTGGCACAAACCCAAAAACATAGCTATTACTAGCAGACTTAGTTTAATCATGTTTGGTTTTCTAGGTTGTATTACGGTCGTGGTAACCATTCATTTATCATACCAAAACCAACAGTTATCTGATTTTCAGAACAAACCTATTTTTCTCATATTTAGGAAGTGAACGGTAATAGAACACCCCATGTTCGAAATCGAACAAATCTATAGATTTCACAGCTATATATAGCTAAAAAAGGCTGCTTCAAAAGAAACAGCCTTAATAGATATTTTATTGTGAAGAATTTAGTTATTACCCAAAATAAGAGGCATACCTTCTTTTCCACTACCAATAACAACCACTTTTGAATTAGGTGATTTTGACAATTCAATAGTTGCTTCAATTCCACGCATTTTCAATAGGGCCGAAGTTAAACTGCTATTAATAATCTTATTTGCTTTTGCTTCACCTTCAGCAGCAATACGCTTTCTTTCTGCCTCACTCTTCTCACGATCAAGTTTAAACTGATAAGCTAGAGCTTCCTGCTCCTGTTGAAGCTTACTTTCAATAGCTTGCTTTATTTTCGCAGGTAAATTGATCGAACGAATCAAAAGTGCCTTCATCTCAATATTATTCTTCTTAAGAATTAATGAAGTCTCTGTAATAATTGCATCCTCAACTTCTTTTCTACGAGTTGAGTAGATCTCTTCAGCAGTATAACGACCTGCAACCTGACGAACTGAAGATCGTACTTCAGGAACAACTAACTGATTGATATAATTCTTTCCAAAGATCTCATGTAAATATCCAATTTTATTATATGTTGGATTAAAACGAACAGATACGTCAATATTTACAGATAATCCACTCTTATCCAAAACATCCATTGTTTCTTCACTTTTCTGCTCCTTTACATCATATACATGTAAATCATTCCAAGGAGCAATCACATGAAAACCTGGCATAAAAACATTTTCTTTATCCAATCCAGATGAAAATTTACGGAAAATAATTCCACGCTCACCAGGCTGAAGCGTTTTAAACATACTTGATCCTGATAAAACTAAAATCAGTGCAAAAGCTGCAACTACGATTAAGAAATACGGTTTTTGTTTCATTTTTTTAAGTTTAATGCTCTAAAATTAATACACTCCCAATTATAGCGAATTAGGTTTATGCAACTAATACTAGGCTTTATAGTCATTATAATTATCACTAATAGAAAGGTAAATATAGCATAATATATTCATTGGAATGATACGAATTAGATGAATTAAATTCATAATTTATTCAAAAAATATATTGGAATGTCATTTTTGGAATAACTGAATTATTCTTATATTTGAGTTTTGATTGAAACACATAGTCATTAGTACAGCAGACTTCTCTCAACTATTGTACAATCATATCTATAAATTACTCCAGACAACCATAAAGTATTGTTAACCTGCAAAACAGTGGTTTGCCTATTTTCTATGTATATTTACGAGTCGTATTTGTAATATATTCGTAAATTATAATACAAGCTGATTTTTTGCAATTCAAAATTTTAAAAACATATGGAACCTATTAAATCATCAGAATTAATTATCAATCCTGACGGAAGTATTTTTCACTTACATTTAAAACCAGAGCATTTAGCAGATACTGTTATTCTTGTTGGTGATCCTGGTCGTGTTGAATTAGTCGCTAGCTATTTTGACGAAATTGAACTTACCATTTCAAATAGAGAATTTGTAACAAAAACAGGTACTTTTAAGGGTAAACGTTTTTCTGTATTATCAACAGGAATTGGAACGGACAATATTGACATCGTTCTTAATGAATTAGACGCTTTAGTAAATATCGACCTTGAAACACGTCTTCCAAAAAAAGAGCATAAAGCATTAACTATTGTTCGTATTGGGACCTCTGGCTCATTACAAGGCAACATTCCTGTAGACTCCTTTCTTTTATCTAAAAAATCAATTGGCTTTGATGGCATGTTAAACTTCTATGCTAGAAGAGATGAAATTTCTGATCTTGAATTTGAAAAAGCATTTAAAAAAGGTGTCAATTGGAATCCAAAACTTGCATCTCCATACTTTGTCTCTTCATCAGATAAAGTTATTAATCTACTTAATGGTGATGATATGATTCAAGGCATTACGATATCTGCCAATGGCTTTTACGGCCCGCAAGGAAGAGTTCTCCGATTAGAAACTCTTGATATGGATTTAAATGATAAACTTGAGGCCTTTGAATACAAGGGGCAAAAAATTACCAACTATGAAATGGAAAGTTCTGCAATTGCTGGATTATCAGCTCTTTTAGGACATGAAGCTGCAACTGTATGTGCAATTATTGCAAATCGTGTGAATAAGGATGCTAGCAAAGATTACCAACCAGTTATTAAAAATCTCATTAAAACGGTACTTGATAGATTGAGTAAATAGCCCATATCTAAATTTTTAAATAGTCTTTATTTAAGGCTGTGAGTGTGAGATTAAAAAGCTCTGAAACCCACAAGAATTGCTCTTCTTAGTGGGTTTTATTACATTGTAGTTATAACGGATATCATAAACAGATATGAACAAAGATAAACTACGTGCTTTAATATCACTTCTAGATGATTCTGACCCAGATGTTTACATGAGCGCAGGCAAAGAATTATCCAAGTTGTCAGCATCAAATATTCCTTACTTGGAAGATATTTGGCTTGAGTCTAATAGTACAGTTCTTCAAGAACGATTGGAAATGATTATAGATGAGATACATTACAATTCAATCCTAAAGGAATTAATCAACTGGAAAAATTCACCTAAGCAAAATTTAATAGATGGCGCAATCCTTATTAATAAAAGTGTTAACTATCATCTATCAGCAGTAGATACGAAAATAGTTATATCTAAGATTGTTGACGAAATTAAACCAGAAATAAAGGAACAAAAGACATATTTAGATAAAATAAAAATCCTCAATCACTTTCTTTATTTCATTCACAATTTTATGGTTCTATCACCCAAAGAGGAGACAAACTGGGGAGGAAACATTAGCACTGTTCTTGCACAGAAAAAGGGTAACTATATTGTCACAAGTATTATTTATGCTGGAATTGCTCAAGCCTTAAGACTTCCTGTTACAGGCATTCAACTCCCCAATAGCATTTTATTATCTTGTGAAAGTCATTTGAGTGATCCTGAATCAAAGAAACATACCTATTTTTATATTAATCCTATTGATAATGGTGCAGTATTGTCAGGTATTCAATTGGAACATGTCATAAAATTCAAAAAGCTCAATAATCTACCTCAATATTATAAACCCTCAAATAATCTTAATCTGATTAAACTACTTATCCAAAATCAGATATTCTGTTACGGGCGACAAAGTAATTACAAAAATGTTGAAATTCTAAAAGGACTTTTAAATGTCCTTCTTAAAAAAAGAACGAAGTAGATAAAAAAAATCTCCAACTCAAATGAGTTGGAGATTTTTTTATAATGTCTAACGAATATCTATTTCGCATAGTTAATGGCTCTAGTCTCACGAATTACCGTAATCTTCACCTGACCAGGATAAGTCATTTCATCCTGAATCTTCTGAGCAATATCTAATGATAATATTTCAGCTTCCTTATCAGAAATTTTATCACTACCCACAATAACTCTTAACTCTCTACCAGCTTGAATTGCGTATGTTTTCAATACTCCAGGATGTGAAAGTGCTAAATTCTCAAGATCCTTTAAACGCTTGATATAAGATTCTACAATCTCACGACGAGCACCTGGACGAGCACCTGAAATAGCATCACAAGCTTGAATAATTGGAGCGATTAGAGTTGTCATCTCAATTTCATCGTGGTGAGCTCCAATTGCGTTACAAATATCTGGCTTCTCTTTATATTTCTCAGCCAATTTCATACCTAAAATTGCGTGTGGCAACTCTGGCTCATCATCTGGCACCTTACCTATATCATGTAATAGACCTGCGCGTTTTGCTTTCTTAGCATTCAATCCAAGCTCTGTTGCCATTATAGCACAAAGGTTAGCAGTTTCACGAGCATGTTGCAACAAGTTCTGACCATATGACGAACGGTATTTCATTTTACCAATCATTCTGATCAATTCAGGATGCAAACCATGAATACCTAGATCAATAGCTGTACGCTTACCAGTTTCAGCCATCTCCTCTTCAATCTGCTTACGAGTCTTGTTCACAACTTCCTCAATACGAGCAGGGTGAATACGTCCATCAGTTACCAATTGGTGAAGAGCTAAACGAGCAATCTCACGACGAACTGGATCAAAACCTGAAAGCACAATTGCTTCTGGTGTATCATCTACAATAATCTCAATACCTGTAGCAGCTTCAAGAGCACGAATATTTCGACCTTCGCGACCGATAATACGTCCCTTAATCTCATCAGATTCAATATGGAAAATTGTTACTGAGTTTTCAATTGCTGTCTCTGTAGCTACACGTTGAATTGTTTTAATTACAACCTTCTTAGCTTCCATATTAGCCGACATCTTAGCATCCTCCATGATATCGTTCACATAAGACATAGCCTCAGTTTTAGCTTCTTCTTTCAAAGATTCTACAATCTGATTTTTCGCCTCTTCGGCTGACAAGCCCGAAATTTTCTCCAACTGCTCTATTTGTTGACGTTTTGATTTCTCAAGCTCCAACTCTTTTCTCTCTACCAACTCCATCTGAACATTTAAGTTCTCACGAATTGAATCAACTTCTTTCTTCTTACGTTGAAAATCCTCAACTCTCTGGTTAACTGCAGTTTCCTTTTGCTTAACTTTATTCTCAACAACTAAAAGCTTAGCGTTCTTAGCATTAATTTGCTTTTCATGCTCTGTTCTTAATTGTAAGAATTTCTCTTTCGCTTGTAATATTTTATCTTTTCTGAGAACCTCTGCTTCGGCCTGAGCATCTTTCACTATGCCTTCGCGCTTACTTTTTAATGCTCGTTGCAAGATGAAGTAGGATATAAATCCGCCTCCAACTAAAGCAATGGCTCCTATGATTATTTCTGTCATTGTTTTATATATTAAGTCAATACTCTATTTTATCTATTTAATTAAATAACCCGCACTATCACCTAAAAATCAATATCATCGCAAGTCAAATCACATCTCAATGTTGATATGTAAAAACTCGATATAATAAACTTCTAAGAAATAACGCGGGCTATTGATCTTTTAAAAGTGTCTTACTGTTCTTCTTTTATAAACTCACTCAGTTCTTGTTCCATTGCTTCCAGTTCTTTTAAAACTGGAGATACATCTGTTTTAGCTTCAGCTTCTAATACTTTTACTACAAACTGTAATGAAGCCATTGCTAAAAAATCCTGAATGTCTTTATCTTTATATTTCTGTTGGTATTGCAATACCTTTTCGTTTATAGTCTTCGCTGCCTTACGAATTATCTCTTCCCTATTCCTTTTTATATTTAAAGGATAAAGACGACCAGCTACATTAACTTTTATCAAAAACTCGTCAGACATAAACAATTATTATTTGTTTAAAAGGGCAATACACTTGTCAATCTCCCGCACAATTTGGCTAATTTTATTTTTAGCCTGCTGCGAATCACCTGTATTCACGGCAAAAGTCTTAGCTAATTTTAAAGTATCATACTGATGTTTGAACTCCTCATTCTCTTTATTTAAAGATTCAACTTGCTCAAGTAAATTCATTTTTTCACGAACTAACTCTTCTTTATCGAGCTTTAAATCTTGATACAAAGAAACAAGACGAGAGATTTGCCCTCGTAATTCAGATACTATTTCAATTGGCTTAACCTCCATTATTTAATCTTTCTCATACAAAATTAACATTGCTGTTAAGATAATCAAAAATATTGCTTTCTATTTTCGATAGAGTAACTTAAAAAAACACATTTTTAAGTAGATTTACATTCTTATATACCGACACCTCAATTTGGAATACCATGAAGATAAAGCATCTAAACATAAGTATACTTCTTTTCTTATTAATTATATTTTCTCTCCCATTACCATCACAAGCTCACAATATCCCTAAGAATTATTTCAGATCACCTGTTGATTTTAAAATTACCCTATCTGGAACATTTGCTGAACTTAGAAACAATCATTTTCATTCGGGTATAGATATTCGAACATTTACCACCGGGAAAAAAATTTATGCCATTGCTGATGGCATTGTAAGTCGTATCAAAATATCTGCTGGAGGCTATGGAAAAGCATTGTATATCGATCATCCCAATGGTTATACTTCGGTGTATGCACATTTGAGTAAATTCTCTCCAAAAATTGAATCTTTTATTAAGTCTCAACAATACAAAAAAAAGAAATTTGAAGTTGATATCGATCTCAGTAAAATGGAATCGCACAAGCAAGAACAATTCAAATTAAAGAAAGGAAATATTATTGCATATTCAGGCAATACAGGATCATCAATGGGACCGCATCTCCATTTCGAAGTTAGGGAAACTGAAAGCGAAAAACCTATCAATCCAATGCTTTTAGGTTTAAAAATAGTAGATACAACATCTCCAAAAATATATAACCTATATGTTTATCCTTTGGATAAAAACAGTAGTGTGAACGGTAAAAACACTAGACAAGCTTTCAAAGTAAAAACATCAAGCAAAAACTCTTACACACTAAATACGAACAAGATAAAATTACATGGAAGAATTGGGTTTGCGATTCATACTCAAGATTTTCTAGATAACACATGGGGAAAATGTGGAATTAATAAACTTCAATTAAAAATCAATGATTCTCTAGTAACAAATTACTCACTCAATAAATTTTCATTTGATGAGAGTAGTTATATCAATTCCCATATTGATTATGAACTCAATAATGAGACTAATAGAAAAATACATAAAGCTTTTATCGAACCTAATAACAAATTGAGTTTCTATTCGAAAATGAAATCTGATGGTTCCTATAACTTTAAGGAAAATAAAACCTATAAAATTGAATTATCAGTATTTGACTCCTATAAAAATAAAGCAAAACTTAACTTCACTGCAAAAGGAGATACATGTTCAATTAACTTTCCCGAGAAGAAATTCACAAGTTTATTCAAATATGAAGATGAAAACCTTTTCTCTCGACCTGATATCAATTTAAAATTCCCTAAAGACTGTTTCTATTCAAATCTTGAATTTGATTATTCAACCAAGCAAGACAGTGCTTTCTTATCACCCATGTACCATATACACAACCCTAATACTGCTCTAAACAAACATTATAGCTTATCAATAAAAGTGACTAAAATCGATCAAAACTTATCAAACAAATTGGTTATAGTACAAATTGATAAAGACAAAGACCTCTCGTCGGTTGGAGGAATTTACATAGACGGTTATATTAAAGCAAAAACAAAGAAATTAGGTAGCTATGCTGTCACTATAGATACTATTTCACCAACCGTTACAACTAAAACAGATTATAAGAACAAAGACATTAAATCACTTAAGTTTATAGATTTTACTATTAAAGATGATCTATCTGG
>JADGEF010000068.1:0-5237 GCA_016744515.1 Marinifilaceae bacterium
TACTGATAACGGCTACAAAGAGTTCTATTTTAATCCGATTTTCACGCAAAGGTCGCTAAGTTTACCCTGATTAAATATTACGCAGAGTTCGCAAAGAAGGTTTTTTCATAATCCTTAGCGTGTTTTGCGTTTTTTTCTCTGCGTTCTTTGCGTGGAATTTTAGAAACCAGCTAATTTCAAGATACTGATAACGGCTACAACTATCAACTCAATACCAATTGCAATCACGATAAATCCGATAATTCTCGAAAGGGCATTAATGCCAGATGCGCCAAGAATCTTTACGATATAATGTGAAGATTTAAGGATGAGGTAAATACTCAAGCTACTTGCTAGTACTGAGCCTAGTATGGCAAAATAATCTATCATACTGGTGTATTCTTGATTGTAAGCTATTAGAAGAGATATTGTTCCTGGTCCTGCCAGCATTGGAATAGCTAACGGAGTTAATGAAATTTCTGATCGAGTATGAATATCATCTTTGACCCTCGATTTTTTCATACCCTTGTGTTCCGTAAATTTGCCCGTTAGGAGTGCGAAACCTGATGAGGCGATAATTAAGCCACCAGAAATCTTCAGAGAATTCAAACTAATACCGAAAAAAGAAAGTAGATATGTTCCCGCAAAGAATGAAAATACAAGGATAATTAGGACGTTGAAGGAAGTCCAAAATGCGATGCCAGCCCGTTCTTTTTTACTGTTGTTTTGTGTTAATCCCACAAAAATAGGAACGGTACCCAAGGGGTTCATTATAGAGAATAAAGCACCGAATGATAAAATAAATAATTCCATTTGTTTTTTATTCAAATCTAGATAGTAGACGGCTTTTAAAGATTAAGCTAGTGTTATTCTCTTATTAACTTTATGTCAGTTAGCCATGATTTGCCTTAATGTTTGTCCTGATTTATTTTTCCTGATGTGTCAAACGATCAGAGAATCGAACTATCTTGCAGAACCTAAAGATTCGACCTTATGATTTGGAAAAAGCCTTGGTTTCAGTTCTCTATCTTATTACTTCTTGCTTTTGTTTGGGGTTCTTCTTTTATACTGATGAAAATCGGTTTAAAAAGTTTTACTAACGAGCAGGTTGCAGGTATTAGAATGTTGTTAGCATCGCTTGTTCTATTGCCTTATTCAATAAAGAATTTGAAACATCTAAAAAAGAAGGATGTAAAGAGTTTATTGGTTGCAGGTTTTATAGGAAGTTTTATCCCAGCTTTTTTATTTACAAAGGCGCAAACTCAAATTGATAGTGCATTAGCTGGTATGCTGAATTCAATGACACCTGTCTTTACACTTCTTGTGGGTATGCTTTTTCATCGAACAAAATTCCTCTTATTACAGGTTCTAGGATTGGTAATGGGATTATTGGGAGCAGTTGGTTTGATTACTTCGGGGAATGGTTTGGAAATTGTCCAGGTCAATTCATATGCTTTACTTATTATTTTGGCAACTTGTTTTTATGCCATTAATATTAATGAAGTTAAGGCTAGATTATCTCATCTTTCAGGGATGCAAATTACATCACTAGCTTTCTTCTTTACGGGCCCTATAGCTCTAATTTATTTATTGACAACTGATTTTGCTCCTGCTCTTGAGAATCCTTCATGGCCTATTCATTTACTTGCTTTGGCAGGTTTAGGAATTATAGGAACTGCGCTAGCTATGGTATTAATGAATAGTTTGATTCGTTATGCATCAGCAGTTTATGCATCATCGGTAACTTATATTATTCCTATTTTTGCAATTATGTGGGGAATACTAGATGGTGAAAATATAACAGTCATCCATTTAGTTTGTATGCTCTTTATTCTACTTGGAGTGTATCTTATTAATAAGAAGTAAGATTAAAACGGATGTTCCTTTTCTAAGACTCAATGTTGATTAGTTTTTGATTTAAGGAATTTTCTCTAAATTCATTGATTTCAGTTCTTTTCTTGTTAAATTTATTCTGCGAGATAAAATGTTTCTCGTAGCCTAAATTAATGTTGCATTCTTTAGAAAGGGACTCCTATGAAAAAAGAAGAAAAGAGCTTAACCCCTAAAATTGATTTGTTTGAAAATATCGCCGTAGCCTTTAGCGGTGGAGGATATCGTGCTTCTTCGTTTGGATTAGGCGTTTTGTCCTATTTAAAGCAGGTTCAGTTTAAAGACAACGCTTTATTGGAACAAGTTAAAGGCTTGAGTACGGTTAGCGGTGGTACTCTTATGGGTGCCACATATGCCTATGCAATGGCAAAAGGTGATCGTTTCGAAAAATTCTATACTGATTTCTATAAAGTTCTCGATGAGGATAAACTTTTAGGTCTTGCTCTTCAGAAACTTGATTCGGATGAGTTGTGGAAGACCTCACACAAAAGAAGATCATTAATTAATGCATTTGCATTGGCGTATACTGAGCTGCTTACCAATGAGAATTTTCAATATCTGAAACAAAATAAGTCACATCTCGAAGATATCTGTTTTAATGCGACTGATTTTTCTTTTGGCCTGGCCTTCCGATTTCAAACAACTGGGCGATTTGGTAACTACCGTCTCAATAACCATCATTTAAATCAACTTTCAGGTAAGATGAAGATTGCAGATGCGATTGCTTCCTCTTCATGCTTTCCAATAGGATTTGAGCCTTTATTGATGCCCGATGATTATGTGAGTGATCACAATTCAGAAACTTACAAATCTATCAAAGAACAGCCTGTATTTAAAAATGGTGTTGGTATTATGGATGGCGGCATAGTCGATAATCAGGGAATAGGTAGTATTATGAATGCTGAGGTTAGGCGAGTTAATGAAGGAAAGCCGTACGACCTAATAATGGTTTGCGATGTAGGAAGTTATTTTATGGATGCTTGGGAGCCATCAGAAATTGAGATGGATCGATTAGGCTGGTCAAAGAGCCCAAAACAGTTGTTTAATCTCCTCGTCGAAAAATTAAAATTGAGTTGGTGGTTGTGGTTACCGCTTATAATCAGTTTTGGTTTGTTAATATTTGGCTTTATGAATTTGCCATCAGTTGGTTTATTTATTGGTGGAGGTGCTATGGCTATGTTTGCGCTTTTCGCGATTGCCCTTAAATATTTCATTGGCAAAATGGAAGAAAAATCACTTCGATTCTGGTCATGGATGATGGGAATGGTTCCAAAATTCATGAAAGGGAAGTTGAAAAGGTTTCAAAATTTAAAGCTTCGTTTAATCCAGAGAATGATAGAAGAGCGTGGAACATCATCTTTAATTATGATTAGTGATATTTTCTTGAAACAAATAAGACGATTGAATTACGACTTGCTTTATAAGGATGAGAGCTTGAAGAATAGAAGAATTACCACCTTGATATATGAATTAACTGAGGAGCAATATCAGAAAGGTGATTCTGACGAGAAAGAGATGGACATTAAAGAGGAGCTTATAAATGAGCCAAGTGAACTAATTTATGATGCGGCTAAGATTGCCTGTGAAATGGATACTACTCTTTGGTTTACTGAGAAGGATAGAGAGGTTTCAAGACTTAAAAATCTGGTTGCGTGTGGACAGTTTACTGCTTGCTATAATCTTTTGAAATATTGTATGGATTTAAAGAAAAGCGAAGTAAATGTCGATGCTATTCTACTTGATAAGATGATTGAGATCTTTCAGGCTGATTGGAATAAGTTCATAAAAAACCCTCACTACTTGCATGATTATCTAGAGAGGGAAGATGATATGCTCAAAAATGTTGGCTAACTGATTAAATTGAAGCCACTAAACTAAATTTTAAGAGTTAGTCGTTTGTGAAATTTTAATTTTCAGGGCGATACGACTCCTTATATTATAAAATATATGAAAACAAAAGACGATTTAAAACTTGCCGTTGTAATTGATGCTGATAATGTGCCTTCGCGAAATGTGAAGAGTATGATGGAAGAAATTGCCAAATATGGAGTGCCCACATTTAAACGAATTTATGGTGATTGGACAAAGCCTAATTTGGCTGGATGGAAATCGGTTCTTCTTGAGAATGCCATTACACCAATTCAGCAATACGGTTATACTACTGGAAAAAATGCGACAGACTCAGCCATGATTATTGACGCTATGGATATTTTATATACAGAAAGGGTTGATGGATTCTGTATTGTTTCAAGCGATAGCGATTTTACTAGATTAGCAATTAGGTTAAGAGAATCGGGGATGAAGGTATTCGGTTTTGGGGAACAAAAGACACCAAAACCTTTTATCGTTGCTTGTGATAAGTTTATTTATCTTGAGATTCTAAAAAGCTCGAACCCAGTGGAACCTTCGGTAGTTGATGAAGCTCCTAAACAGGAGGTGATTAAGAAGACCTCAATTTATAAGATAGATAAAAAGATTATCAACCTAGTGGCTTCCAGTATTAATGATATTGCTGATGAGGATGGTTGGGCATTTCTTGGTGATGTGGGAAACCTATTGATTAAGAAAAGACCAGATTTTGATCCACGAAATTATGGTTTTGATAAGCTAACGCCTTTGATTAAATCTCTTAAAAAGCATTTTGATATCGACGAGCGTGTTACTGATAGAGCAACGATAAAACACGTTTATATCAGGGCGAAAAAGTAATTATGAAACCATACTGAACTATTGATAGTTAGAAAAGCTAAAAAAATCCACCCAATGTATATCATTAGGTGGATTTTTATTTATCGGTATAATGTCTCATTGCAGAGACTACTGAAACTGTTATTATTTCATCATTAATTTGATAAATCAAACGATCTTTCTCATTAATTTCTCTAGACCAATATCCTGATAAATCATATTTCAATGCTTTAGGATTTCCTATCCCGCTATATGGGTGTTTAGTTAATTCAATAAAGATCTGTTCAATGCGTTTAATACTGGCTTTATGACCTGATTTAAGATGTTTTTTTAAATCTTTATCGACTTGTTTAGTCTTGATTATTTTGTACTTATTCATTGTTATCAAGTCAAATTTGTTCCCAAATACTTTTAGTTGAATCAACTTCGGTATATTCTCCAGCTTTTAAACTTTGTTCTGCTTTTCTTATTTTTTCGATAAGAATTGGATTTACAGACATTCTATCTATTTCTGAAACTGGAGTAAGCATATAAGCCTTGTCTTTTCCTCGTTGAACTATTATTTGTTCTTTATTATCAGCTAAATCAAAATACTTTTTTTGATTATCTCGAAATTCTCTGCTACTTATAATTTTCATATCATCCTTGCTAGTGTACCTGTTTGGTACAAATATACGAAA
>JADGEF010000068.1:5337-20148 GCA_016744515.1 Marinifilaceae bacterium
TAAATCAAAATACTTTTTTTGATTATCTCGAAATTCTCTGCTACTTATAATTTTCATATCATCCTTGCTAGTGTACCTGTTTGGTACAAATATACGAAAATTTTAATTGAATAATTTTTAATTGCGGACTAGTCCCCAAACCACTTCGAGTGGTTATTCCTGATTTAGCCCATTATGGGCATTTTTCAGTAATAAATTGTGAATTAGGAAGTACCGAGTAGTTGGGCGAAATGGATGTTTTAATTAAGCCTGAGGATGAACTAACTTATCCGATAAATATTCAGCGTGTAAATAATTTATCGAAGAAATAAAATAGTTTATGAGTTTTCCCTATCTCCTTTTATCCCACAGATTTCGCAGATAATCGCAGATTTTTTTCGGCTTTCTTACTTCTCTACAATCTGTAAGCTTTTTTGCAAAAGGGATAGTAGCGTTTGTTTGAGCTCCTTTGTCTTTTTTTTTTGACAAAGAGCGAGTGCGGATAGCCTGACCCGAAGGGATTTGCCCAAAGAATTGTTAGTGATTAAAAAAGGGTGAGTTTGCTTTGATCAGTATCATGTTTTAAATATTCATCTGCTATAATAGTCCTGCTAGCATAGCAGCTCCATATGCACCAACAAACTGAGGCTTCTCAGGTACAATAATATTTTCACCCAAGCTTTCTTCTAAAAGTTGAGCCATACAGCTATTGTTGGCAACACCACCTGCAAACATTAAGGGAGAACTCGTGTTCTGGCGGCGAATCATGCCTACAGCACGTTTGCATACCGATTGATGAATGGCAAGGGCAATATCATTTCTTTCACAGCCTTTAGCCAATAGTGAAGTGACTTCAGATTCTGCAAAAACAGCACACATGCTATTTATCTCAATACCTTCTTTGCCTTTTTGAGCTTCGCTACCAATTTGATGCGTTTGATAGCCCAAGGTAGTAGCTATCATTTCGAGAAATTTGCCTGTTCCTGCAGCACATTTATCATTCATCTCGAATTTAACGACTCTACCTTTTTCATTTATTGAAATAACTTTGGTGTCCTGGCCTCCAATATCTAAAACACTTCTAACCCCAGGATACAAATGAGCTGCTCCAGTGCCATATGCTTTAATTTCGGTAACTGTAGGGAAATCAAAAGCTACTTCCACAATACCTCGACCATATCCAGTTGCCATTATCTTATCATAGGAAATATCCGAGATTAACTCTTTGACTCTTTCTATAGGATTGTAGCCTGATTCTGCTTGTTTGCTGTGTATGACCTTGCCATCTTCCAGCACAATTAGTTCGATGCTTCGTGAGCCTATATCAATACCTGCTAATCTCATAGTGTCCTATTTTTTTCTGTAAAGACTCAAACATAAAGAGTGAGAAACCCGATTTGTTTCCCACTCTTGTGTTTGAATAAGGGTGATTACTTAATGATTTCGACAAAAGCTTCAACACGGGTTGATAATTGTCCCATATCTTCTTGACTGTAGTCAGTTTCAAGTCGTAATACCGAAATGTTTTCTTTTTCTAACTGTTTTTCTACAGAGAACGATTCCATAATATAAGGTTGGCAGAACTGAAGTCCATAATGAACAACACCATCAGCATTGTATTGCTGGCTCATTTCCTTGATATGATTTACACGTTCCTGATTAGGTGTAAATACTGCGCAATCAATCTTGAAATAACGATCAACGATTGAATCCATTATACCATCTATATTATTAGCCGAATCGTCAGTTAAATTACGTTGCCCACGTTCACCAATACAAGATTCTTCGCCTACGATAACAGCACCTGTTGCTTCAATGATTGATGGAATTTTCCAATTAGGAATTGCCATAGGACATCCTGATATAACAACACGAGGAGCATCTGATGATTTAGCACCTTTGTTTTCCTTGATTTTAATTTCAAGTTCATCACAAAGAGCATTTACCTTTTCTGTGAAACGAACTGGGTTATCAAGAAAAGCAATTTGGTTAATCAATAGGGCATCTAAACCAGAAATAGGAGCAGGATCAGCTGAGCGAAGCATTGATAGACGACGTAGAGCTTGTCGTTTGGCATTTACAGTAGCAATTCCTTGTTTTAGATTTTCAAGGCTAATGCTTTTGCCAGTCATTTCTTCAAGTTTCTCTACAAAGCTCTGAAACTCATGCTTAAGCATTTGTCTAGCCATCGGAGTTTTAGTCTGAGGTAGATCCATTTGATAAAAGTTAGGAACCATATCCTTGAAAATCTCAAATGATTTTTTCTTACCATCACAAGTGTTTTCTCCTACGATCATATCAGATACTTCCATATAAGGACAAACTTTACCCAGTTTGAATCCAAAGAAGGATTTAATAAGAGAACACGTATTACGTGGGAGTACCTTTTCTACTTCCTCCTGTGCAAAATCAGCACCTGCACATAAACCAACAGCAGTACAACCAGCAGCTAAAACAATTTCTTCTGGAACGAAGACACAAAATGAGCCAATAATTTTGCGACCAGCCTCTTGTTCTTCGCGCAGTTCTTGTATTCTTAAACCATGAGCCTCACTCATTACAAAATCGAAATACGACATGCCTTCAGGTCGATTCTCTTGTGTCATGAATATAGATTGGTATGCATTTCCTAAATTTTCTAGAAGTGCATTGTGATTGTCATGGTTTAAACCAAGCTCAGTCCACATTTGCGTGTAATCTGCCATAATAATTTTTGTTTTGATGATTTGGCTGCAAAAGTAGGAAGCTTTTATACCCATTCCTAGTTAACAGATCTATTTCTTAAACATAGGATTAAGTATCTACTGGAAATTAGGATGGGGAAGACCTAAAATTAGTTTTTGGAAAAGTCAGGTGGTGTGTTCATCTTTTTTTGATTGAAAATATGATGATCATCATCAAGGAAATCATCGTCATCAAAATTATTCAATAAATCACCAGTAAGATCCATAACATGAGACGAGCTGTTTACTTCGAACCACTGTAGAAATTCTATGAAATTAATTTCAGGAAAATCAGAGTCGTTTTTTATATAACGAGCAAGTTCTATCTTAAAAATCTGTTTAAAGTTGTCATGTAACTCCGTCTCTAAAGATGATTCCAATACAATATCGGGAACCAAATAGACATTGTAATTTGTTTTTATTGAAGAGTTCATCTCCTCTAAATTGATTTGTGTTGCAACCCAATCCCAAAATTTTTGTTTGGGTACAATGGTAATAGCGCTATAATCTGTTTTGGGAATAATAGGGTGATTGGAGTGATTAATATTATTTAAAAGGGTATCAACATCTTCCTCTGAAAGCCCAAACTGTTTACTTATTATCTCTTTCATTTGATCCATAGGAAGGTTTTGCTCATCTTTATCGACTTGATAATTATCGTTGTAGGGTGATATGCGAAGTAAGTCACGCAAATCTAAAGATTTTTTGTTCGTCGTTGTTGATCGTGTATCGAAAAAGGCGTTTAACTCAGTAACACTTATATGTGGATAGGAGGTAGCTGTGAAGAGTAGGTTAATACTACCTACTGCATGAGCTATGCTTGCAGCCCAAATGTTTTCTTTACCTTTTTTAAGTGGCTGATTGGGATGTTGCTCTAATTCAGTGAGTATCTTGTGGCAAATTTTAGTATACGATTCACTGTTTAATATTTCGTGACAAAAATTGCTTAACAGCTCCCTTATTATTCTTATTTTTGGTGACATGCTTTCTTGTTTTAATTTACCGTAAAATTAAGAAATATTAATGACAAATATCTTATATGTAATGTATAAGGATTAACCATCTTAAAATCATTTTTATATCCATTACAAATGAAAATCTCTATTTTAGAACCTATTGGAATTAGCACATGCAAATTCAATCAATTGAAACAAGATTTTGAGAAATTGGGACATGATTTATTCTTTTTCTCTGAGCGAAATGATAATGAAACTGAATTGATTAAACGTGCCGAAGGTGCTGATGCCATAGTTGTAAGTAATATTCCAATCTCGGCTAATTTCATAGCAAATTGTCCGAATCTAACTATGATTTCGGTTGCTTTTACTGGCGTTGATCATATTGATATGCAAGCTTGTAATGAAAGAGATATATTGGTGAGCAATGCGGCTGGATTCTCAACCGAATCAGTCGCAGAATTGACTCTGGGGATGATTCTATCTCTGTATAGAAAAATTGTTGGAGGCGATGCAATTACGCGTTTTGGAGGTAATAGAGGTACGTTTTTAGGAACAGAGCTTAATGGTAAATGTCTTGGAATTATTGGTGCAGGAGACATTGGACTTCGAGTAGCTCAAATTGCTAAGGTTTTTAATTGTAGAGTATTGGCTCATAGCCGAACAGTTAAACAGATTGATGGTGTTGAGTTTGTTGATAAAGCTACTCTTTTAAAAGAAGCAGATATTGTATCCCTACATACACCTTTGACTCCAGAGACAAAAGGATTGATGGGCAGGGAAGAATTTAAGGCGATGAAGGAAACGGCGATTCTTATCAACACAGCTAGAGGTCCAGTTGTAGATAGCGAGGCTCTTTGTAAAGCTCTTGAAGATGGTGAAATTGCAGGAGCAGCCGTTGATGTATACGAAAAGGAGCCACCATTGGAAAAGGAACATATCTTGCTTACGGCACCAAATCTTATTATGTTACCACATCTTGCATTTGCAAGTCATGAATCATTCGATAAGCGAATCGATATTGTAATGGATAATATAAAACTTTGGTTAGAGGGAAAACCAAGAAATATAATGAACTAGTTAAGTATAGGTTCTGATTTGAGAAGTTCTTGAATCAGAGTCCACTTTTTCATAGAAATATCCTGCAAAGAAATTATGCCCTTTTGATCTCTTAATTGAAGAATCGTTCGACACCTTTTTTTAGTATCAGGATGTGTACTGATCCATTCTGAATTTATTAAGTGATCATTACTATCTGAAGAAATCCTATTTAGTATTTTTGTAAAATGTATTGGGTCAATTTTAGCATTTATTAATAAATCTACTGCTGTTTTATCAGCCTCTCGTTCGTACTTTCTGCTGTAAGCATTCCCACTTAATAAGCCAATTATCTGTCTTCCTATACTAGAGCCCATCCCATTTTGACTTATGGATAAAAGGATTGAAATTCCTAATTCTTGTCTGAGTTTTTTTATAACATGATTGTGTTTGATATGGGCGATTTCATGTGCTAGTATTGCACAATACTCTTCAGGAGTAGTACAGTTTAAAATAAGTGAATGGTGAAAAACAATTCGATTAGCAGGAAGAGCAAAAGCATTAGGTTCATCTTCTCTAATTACATGAATGCTGTAATCATCTGGGCTAAGTTGATTGTTGACACATAATATGTTTAGAAGGCTGTCTAATTGTTCTTTTACAACTTCATTTTTTATTTCTTCCTTTTGAGGTTGAAAATACTCCCAAACGAAATTGCCTACTTTTTTTTCAGCATCTGTTGAAAGCTTTTCAATATTTAAAAGTTTCATGAAATCAATTTGGCTTAATACAAACCAACTTCCAAGAAACAGACCAATCATTAAAAGAAATTTGAGGAAGATATTGATCATGATAAAAAAAAAGAATTTAAAGTGAAAACTTGTTTTGAGGTTTACAGATTAAATTAGTGATGTCACCCCAGAAGTACCATTCGATATGTTTGCCTTTTTTAGCTTGTATAGCCGTGTAAGCTGTCAAAATAAACTCCGAAAGGTTGAAAACGATTACAGTTATTAGATAGGCAATATATGAATTGGTTATAACATTATCACCAAAGATAATGGATAGTGTCCAGTAGTAAGTCCCAGAATTAATAATCAAAACAGTTAATTGAGAGAGAAGAGCCTGTGTACAATGCCATCTAATATAGTAACTTGATTTTCTATTATTGAGATAGAATAAAAGAGTGGCAACCAAATTAATAATGGGTAAAGGCAAGCCAACCATTATTGCAATAACAGACATTAGATAACTCTGCGAAGCCTTTTCGTTTTCGTACTCATTAGGTTGATAATCGAATATTTTTATTTTCAACATAAACTTTTGTATATATTCCAAATCCAGATTGATAGGATAAGAAGAATAAGTGGAATGAAAATTCTCTTTTGTTTGATATAAGTATTCACGCTTAGGTAGAACTTATAAAAACCATCCTTTTTAGAAATAAGATCAAGGACTCCCCATATTGATGCAAAAATAAGAATGAAAAGGGAACTATAAGCAAAGGGATTAAGTTGAAAGGCATGAAGAAAATTGCCTTTGAAAATTTCGATTATGCCAGAGGTTGAGCCACAGGCAGGGCATGGGAAACCACTTATGATCTTAAACCAACAAATAGTAATTCCCTCTTTGCTATTCGAAACAAAGAAGGAATTATATGTTAGCCATGAATAAGCCAGTATGGATATGCTAATAATAAATATGTAGAATCTTCTTTGATTCATTACATCAACATCATCTGTAGTTTTTCAAAGTTGACCTCTCGGGTTCTATCCATAATTAGGAACCAATCTATTATAGTCCAAATACCCAATCCTCCACATGTGAAGAGTTTCCCAAGACCAAGTCCTGTATCACCAATATAAAAACGATCAATACCTAATGGACCCGCAAGAAGAGAAATAACAATTGATATAGTTGGGTCTTTTAGTCCAAGAGATTGTAGCAAGATAAATTTGTCATCATCAAGATCTTGAATCATGTTTTTAATGGCTGGAATTTGATGACTCTGAAAAAATTTCGCATTAGTCATTAAAAATAGGTCTACTTTATTTGCGTCCATTTTGTGTTTTTTTTAACAAGAAGTTTTGTTTATGTTGTGATTTTTTTGATCTCCTAAATGTAGAAAAAAATACCCAGATTAAAAATCTTCGCTATAAAATGCTAATTTAAGACTTGAAAGTATTTAATTTGTATTGTATTTGGTAAATTTAAAAATGAATTGAACCGTGTTCTGAATTAATATGGTGATTTTATTGTGGCTTTTATATGAAGATATTCAACATGAAATTAGAAATTGCACCTGTTCCTAAGGGTGGAGGTCGTCCGCAAGTTACTCGCCCCGATATTAAGCTGTTAGATTGTATTGGAGAGGCTGGAGTTAGAAAACTGGTAAGTGATCATTACGATATTTTACGTAAAACTGAAATTAGCGGTATGTTTCCACGTTGGGATAAGGAATTTGAAGCGGCTAAGCTTCGATCGTCTGATTTCTTTATTCAAGCTTTAGGTGGACCCGATTACTTTAATCAAAATCAAGGAAGTCCGAAGTTGGTAAGTCGTCATGTTCATTTTAAAATTACGCCACAAGCTCGTGAAGTTTGGCTTAATGCTTACAAAGAAATTCTTCCTAAGCTTGATGCACCTGAAGAGCTTGTTATTTCTTTCTGGAATTATTTGAATGTTTTCTCAATTTGGATGGTGAATACAAAAGCGTAGGAATTGTGACGGTGTAATGACTAGCAATGCGTAATTAATGAATCCACGAATTACACAAATTATCACAAATACACGTATATTATTGATGTGCAAT
Source organism: Marinifilaceae bacterium (assembly GCA_016744515.1). Taxonomy (GTDB): domain Bacteria; phylum Bacteroidota; class Bacteroidia; order Bacteroidales; family Marinifilaceae; genus Ancylomarina. Next base: position 12,846 of record JADGEF010000068.1, read on the forward strand.
TAATAATTACCTTCTTGAAATTCAAATTCTGAGAAAGGATTAATCGATATCTTAACTCGTAATTATTAATTCGTAATTAGGTAGTTATATAAAGGCTAATCGAATACGTATCCCTACTTTCTCTCATTTATAAATTTGCAACATAAATACAAAAACGGGTACCTTGTAAGAAGTAGCCGCTCTTGTATATTGTGTTTTTTAGGATTACAAATCCGAATATTTTGTAAACGATATTCTTAGGAATACCAGTATTCTTAATTCGATTTAAACCTGCTTGAAGCCCCTTACTAATATTTCTTTTCAGAGCGATTAATCTCTTAGGGTTTTTGTACTTCATATTTCTAGAATCATCAATATCTCATCCATTAAGGCTAAGGATGCTAGTTTGTCTGTGTTGTTAATTTATTGATGTTTGCTTTTTCTTTTGTTTAAAATATCAAATAATGATGTTAGTAATCATTCTCACAATCATTAAATTTGCACTTTAGAATTTCGAAAATACAAGCAAAGAATTATAATACCAATACTTATTTAAACAACTAAAATTCATATTTAAGATGAACACAAGAATTGTAATTACGGCAGTTTTAATTTTGGGATTTGTTTTTCCATCATTCGCAAAAAAGAAAGAAAAAAAGAAAACCTATGAGTTTACTATTGAGAAACAGTTGAAAGCTACTGAAGTAAAAGATCAGCATCGTTCAGGCACATGTTGGGCTTATGCAATGAGTTCTTTTTTAGAATCTGAGCTGATTCGAACAGGAAAAGGTGAATTCGACCTTTCTGAGATGTTTATTGTAAATAGAAATTATCATTTGAGAGCTAAAGATTATGTGCGCTTTCATGGTATGAAGAGTTTCTCGGCTGGTGCTGAAGGATGGGATGCATTAAATGTGATTAAGCAATTTGGGATTTTCCCACAAGAGGCCTATTCGGGTAATACCTTTGATGAGACACTTCCGGTACATGGCGAAATGGATGCTGTTCTACATGCCTATGTTGAGGCTATTGTGAAGAATAAAAATAAAAAAATTACACCAATTTGGATGAAAGGCTTCGACGGCGTGCTTGATGCCTATTTGGGTGAAATTCCAGAATCGTTCCAATATAAGGGGAAAGAATATACGACAGAATCATTTTCTGATGAATTGGGATTGAACATGGATGACTATGTAACAATTACGTCTTATACACATCATCCATTCTATGAAAGTTTTATTTTCGAAGGAGCTGACAACTGGTCGTTAGGAGAAGTGTTGAATGTGCCTATGGACGAAATGATGCAGATTGTAGACCATGCTATTGATAAAGGATATACAATTGCCTGGGGAAGTGATGTGAGTGAAAAAGGTTTTGCATTTAGAAAAGGTGTTGCTGTTGTTTCTGAAACAGAATCAAAAAATATGGCTGATTCGGAAATTTCGAAATGGCAAAATATGAATAAAGATCAAAAGTCTACTTATGGGACTGATTATCCAGTTAAGGAAAAAGAAATTACTCAGGAAATGCGTCAAGTAGCTTTCGATAATTACGAATCTACTGAAGATCATATGATGCACATTGTTGGAACTGCAAAAGATCAGAATGGTAGTAAATATTATTTGGTAAAAAACTCATGGGGTACTGATTTGAATACTCACGGAGGATATTTTTATGCTTCAAAGCCTTTCTTAGAGTACAAAACAGTATCTGTATTGATGCACAAAGATGCTATTCCATCTGCAATAGCAAAGAAACTAGGATTGTAATATTTTGACAATAACAAGATGAATGAATATTGGACTTTTGGGCTTTTAGCTGTCACCTCGTTTTTTACTTTGATCAACCCACTTGGCGTGATGCCAATTTTCATGACAATTACGGGAGATCTTAATGCCGAGCAAAGAAAGAGAACGGCTAGAAAAGCGACTATTGTTTCGTTCGTCACTTTAGTCGCCTTTGCCTTTTCAGGTCAACTACTATTTCAATTTTTTGGGATATCGGTTAACAGCCTAAAGATTGTTGGAGGAGTTATCTTCTTTATCATGGGGCAAGATATGCTTCAGGCAAGGATAAGTAAAATAAAGGTTAGCGACAGTGAAATTACCGAGTATGTGAACGATGTATCAATTACACCTCTTGCAATACCACTTATTTGTGGTCCGGGAGCGATTACAAATGGAATTGTGTTGATGGAAGAAGCGGGAAGTATTGAGTCTAAACTAATCTTAGTCGGAGCAATTCTAATCACCTGCTTTCTGACTTATATTATTCTTTGGAGTTCAACCCGAATTATAAAGTTTTTAGGCGATACAGGCAATAAGGTTTTAATGCGCTTGATGGGCTTAATTGTGATGGTAATTGCCGTTGAGTTTTTCTTTAGTGGATTAAAACCTATTGTTCAGGAAATGCTTAAGATATAATTTTAGCATTTAAGTTTGGAACTGGCAATTTTTAGCCTAAGTTTGTAACCATTAAGTAATGTTGACTAATGTGGTTATGAGCGAATATTTAACACTCTCTGAGGTGTCTGAATTATTAGGGAAAAGTAAAGAAACACTTCGTAGATGGGATCGAGAAGGGAAACTTCCTGCTGCAAGAGAACCTATTAGTAGATATAGGAAATATAATAAAGCTGATTTAAAGCTCAAATTCGGTGATTTTTTTCCTGACTCAAATGATGAGGGGGTAACTAATTTTGTTACTCCCTATCGAGATTATTCAGTACTAGAATTATTCGCTGGTGCAGGAGGTTTAGCTGTAGGAATGGAAAAGGCAGGTTTTAAGTGTGTTGCCTTAAATGAGATAGATAAGTGGGCTTGCCAAACTCTTAGAATAAATCGACCACATTGGAAAGTATTAGAAGGAGACATTAAAGATTTTTCTTTTACTGAATACCATAATAAAGTGGATGTTGTAACAGGTGGATTCCCTTGTCAAGCTTTTAGTTATGCAGGGAAAAAACTAGGATTGGCTGATGCAAGAGGAACTCTTTTCTACGAATTTGCTAGAGTAGTTAATGAAGTTCAGCCACCAATTTGTATAGGAGAAAATGTTCGTGGATTATTAAGCCATGAGGGCGGAAAAACACTTGAGGGAATGTTATCTATTCTTGATGAAATAGGTTACAACGTTATGCCTGTACAAGTTCTTAAAGCAATCAATTTTAAAGTTCCTCAAAAACGGGAACGTATAATTTTAGTTGGCGTTAGAAAAGATATAGCAATTAACTATAAATACCCATTTGTAAATAGAAAAATTTTTACTCTTAAAGATGCTTTAAAAAAAGGTGAATTGTTTAATTCTGATGTTCCAAACTCTAAAGGAGCTAAATATCCAGAGCATAAAAAGAAAATTTTAGATATGATTCCCCCGAAAGGTTACTGGCGTGACCTACCATTAGAAATACAAAAAGATTATATGGGAGGCAGTTTTTATCTAGGTGGAGGTAAAACAGGTATGGCAAGGCGTATTGGTTGGGACGAGCCATGTTTAACATTGACATGTAGTCCTGCACAAAAACAAACTGAACGTTGCCATCCAGAGGAAACTCGACCTTTTACGGTTAGGGAATATGCTAGAATTCAGACATTTCCAGACGATTGGACATTTGAAGGTTCAATGTCTCAACAATATAAACAAATTGGCAATGCAGTTCCTGTAAACTTAGGTCGAGAAATAGGATATTCTGTTATAAAGTTCTTAAATGACTATTATAGTTTATCAAAGCCAGAATAATATCTAAAATTGTCTATAGTAATTTGTTCTAATATATTTCGATTATTTTGTTTAGCAGATTCAATTATATCGAAAATTGCGGAGTCGTTTTCTCTAAGCATCTTATTTTCTATGGAGTCAAGATAGTCTTCTATTGCTAAAGGAAGTATCCTGTATAATTGAAATAAGGCATTTTCAATACCTGTAAGTAAGGCGTAAAATTGATCTCCCGATATTTTATAAACTCTAGAGTGGCTATATTCTTTACCATTAATTTCGCCTGTCCATTTTTGACAGAAACTTTTTTGTGCTAGAATTTGAACCCAATAACATTTAGCTTTTTTATAAGTGTCAGCATATTTAGCTAATTTCTGAAATAAGCTTTCAGCTGAACTACTATTCATCGTATTGTGTTTGTTTTTAATATCAGCAAAAAGAGTGTCATTATTAGCTTTAATGTCATAGCCACTTAAGTTTCCTTTCTGATAATTATTAATTCCTCCAAGTATGTTTTCGTGAAATGTACCTATAGAATTATTAGTCGACTTGTCAATCTGTCTCAGAATCTCATTTTTGATTAATTCGTCTTCATTAAGCTTATTGAATTTTGAATCAAAAGTGAGTTTAAAAGTATCAATTTTATTATTGTAGAATTTCTTTTTACTTATGTTGCTTTTTGCCTTTTGATACGAGTCGTAAAGCTCAGCTATACATTTAATAAGATGTTCATCAGATATAAATTCTAGATATTTATTACTCATAGTAACTTTTCTATTATGATTAAATATAGAAACCAAAGGAAGTCATAATTTCTTTTTTAACCCAAATGAGTTATTAATCTAAATATTTTAAAATAAAAACACCTCTCCAACAAGCGTTGGAGAGGTGAAAAAAACTCTGCGACTTTCACCCCAGAGAAAAAAAATCTTTACTCAATCTTCATTTTGTCTGTTACAACATAGTAACGAGGATCGTCAATATCTCGAATAATTATAGCATTGAAACGTGAATCAGCACGCTGTAATAATGTAATACAGTCATCGCTAAGATGCTTCAATTTAATGCTTTTCCCTGCATTTTCATATTTATCTACCAAATTATTGATCGCCTCAATTCCTGAATGGTCGGCAACTCTCGATTCAATAAAATCAATTTCAATATTCAGAGGATCTTCATGTACATCGAACTTTGAATTAAACGTAGTTATTGATCCGAAGAATAGTGGTCCCCATATTTCATATACTTTAGTTCCATCATCTTTAAACGATTTTCTGGCACGAATACGCTTAGCATCTTGCCATGCAAATACCAATGCAGATACAATAACACCCGCTAATACCGCAATAGCAAGGTCGAATATAACTGTTAAACCTGTTACAAGTATAATAACGAAGGCATCGGTACGAGGAATCTTATTTATGATTCCGAAAGTAGCCCAGGCAAATGTTCCAATTACAACCATAAACATCACACCAACCAGTGCAGCTATAGGTACCTGCTCGATAAGTGGTGAAGCAAAAAGAATAAAAGCTAATAGCGTTAGTGCAGCAACAATGCCAGACAAACGACCACGTCCACCAGACTTTACGTTGATAAGTGACTGACCAATCATGGCACATCCACCCATACCTCCGAAAAAACCGGTGACAATATTTGCAGCCCCCTGAGCCATACATTCGCGGTTACCATTACCACGAGTTTCAGTAATCTCATCAAGAAGATTCAGAGTCATAAGAGATTCAATCAGTCCGATAGCGGCAATAATTGAAGCATATGGTAAAATAAATTTGATGGTTTCGAAGTTTAGAGGAACCATAGTGAAAAGCTGAGTTTGGAATGTTGGTAAACCACCTTTAAGACCAGCACCACCACCATCGCGAATAAAGGATCCAACTGTGCTTACATCTAAACCACCAAAAATGGCAATAGCTGAAACTGTTAGTATCGCTGCAAGAGCTGCAGGAACTTTAGTTGTGATCTTAGGCAGTAGATACATAATACCCATAGTTAATATGACCAAACCAAGCATTGTATATAAAGCACTACCTATCAACCAAACAGATTCTCCATCTATCTTTTGAGTAAACATGCCTAGTTGTGACATGAAAATTACAATAGCCAAACCATTTACAAAACCCATCATTACAGGATGAGGAATAAGTCTGACGAATTTACCAAATTTGAAAACCCCTGCTAAAAATTGAAGAACTCCAGCAAGAACAACAGTTGCGAATAGATAATTTAAACCCATATTTTGAATAGGTTCTATCATTTCAAGTCCCATTTGGTTACCATCTTTTACAAGACTTACCATTACAACAGCTAATGCACCAGTTGCACCTGAAATCATGCCAGGGCGACCACCAAAAACAGATGTGATTAAACCAATCATGAAAGCGGCGTATAGACCAACTAATGGATCAACACCTGCTACAAAGGCAAATGCAACAGCTTCCGGAACAAGTGCTAGAGACACTGTTAAGCCCGAAAGAATATCATCTTTTGAATTAGCAACTTTCTTTTTGAAAAATTCTACCATACTTTATCTTGTCAAAATTTTGTTTACAAGGGCACAAAAGTAGTGAATTTTATTCTATCGTCGTGATCCACTCTGACTTAAATGAATATATTTTGAGCGGAAACGATAGCACTCTTCCTTTTGTAATAGGCTTGACTATTACTTTCAGATTATATTTCAGCCTTTGAAGAAAATGTAAGAATAGTACATCATGGAGAATGATAGATCTTATAGATGTTTTAAGGAGTCGGATAGTGTGTTTCGATGAAAATGCAAAAATAATCAATTTGATCTATACTAATTTTTATATTTTCATGAATATTCTAGTCTGGTAACACGAGACGAAAGCGATCATAACAAGAAACGTCAATTTTTCAATTCGATCAATAGCTTGTAAATATTTTTCTCAATATCGAAGCCACTTGATTTCATAGCTCTGAAGCAAGTTTCAATTTGCCAACGCTCTTTATAGTTTAGCCCCGAAAAAGACTGGAATTATATTTCACACTGTATGGAATTATATCTATTTTTAGTAACACCTAAAAAAAAGTAGATCTGAAGACGTTTAGTTTAATAAACACACAGATACTACCATAAGACAAGAGGTACTTTCCAGGCAAAATTGGATATAGATAATAAAGAAGTGAGAATAAACTTTAATTCATTTTAAGAGATTATGAATCAAATACATTACAATTACATCAAGTTCTTGGACATTCTTCTTTGCAAATTCTTCGATGAAATTAAAAAACAAAATATTGAAGCTTAAATTCAATTAGTAAATACAGCTAATAAGAATTCCTATAGAATTATTGTTAGAAATTTTTGATTTACTACATTTTATTATTGGATTTCGATTTTAACTTTCCAAAACTTATTTTTGCGGATTCACATAGCTGTAATATGTCTTTTTTACTATAATTATAATACTCCTTAAGTAATTTTAAATTATTACTGTAATTGGGCTGAAGGCGAGAATCATTTTCTGACCGTTCATGCCAAAGATGGTAAGCACTATCTTCATTAACATACGCATTATTTAATAACGGGATTTTATATGTTGACATAGCATCATCCTCACCACCCCAA
>JADGEF010000068.1:20248-21826 GCA_016744515.1 Marinifilaceae bacterium
CGTTCATGCCAAAGATGGTAAGCACTATCTTCATTAACATACGCATTATTTAATAACGGGATTTTATATGTTGACATAGCATCATCCTCACCACCCCAACCTATAAACCGTTCATCAAAACCTCCAAGTTTTTCGTAGGCACTTCTTTTAAAAACCATAAGTGCTGAACAAAAAGAGATACCTAACCTTACATCCTCTTTACTAAATTTTGATGAATCTGGTAATTGCATGGTTTTAAAAACTTTTTGTGACTGGCATTCACTCAAATCAATAAGTGTATTGAACGGTTTTATAGCATCATAATCCTCATTACAGCATAATTCCAGACATTCTTTAAGTATGTCCTTATCTACAATAACATCATTATCAGCAAACACGATGGATTTCCCTGACGAATACTGAAAACCAACATTAAGTCCCCATGCACGATTAAACAAGCCCTTATTATATGCAAATATATATTTACAGTTAGCAGGTAAAGTGTTTTCTATTATTTTTTGTGTTATATCTTGTTCCACTAATATAATTTCAATATCAAGTTCTATTAAAGATATCCAATTTAAAATAAAATTTAAATTATTCTGTCTTGTTGCTGTATTTTCTCTATGAGTGATTATGTAAGAAAAATTCATAATATTAATCTTTTAAATAATTTTATATTGTACTGCAAAGTCTTTTAAAAGTACGGAGTATTAATTTTATTAAGTTAAATATACATAAGCTTTTTTCAACTTCAATATCCAACGGATTCAATTTTTATTATAGTTCACAGGATTATGTTAACCATTATGGTTTTAATAAACCATAAATCACAAAACCTTAAATTGATCGTCAATATATTCTCGTAATTCATTTCTACTCATTCTACACACCTTACAAAATTCTTTTTTTAAGCTTATATTGCTTTCTACTGAAAAGTTACCACTATTTATTCCTCTTGGATGATACAAATGATAGATCGCACCATCTATTTTTCGAACCTTATAGCCCAATATTTCCCACCTTTTCACTCTTTCCTGATCCTCTGGCCCCCAAGCAAAAAAGTTTTCATTTTCCATTCCTGCTTCTGTATACTTTAATTTTTCAACCATAAATATCCCTCCAGTGCTAAAAGAACCATACAGATATCTGAATTTGTTCTCGTTTACTGTTAGAATATTTAGATCATATTTAGAGTGATATAATTCACTTTTAAAAGGATCTACATTGAAACATCGACCATCGAAAGGTAGAACCATATCAGCCTTTTGACTACGGAGTAAGTTTAGACCTTCAATTATTTGCAATGGATCAATCAAAACATCAACATCCCAAAAAACAAGAAATGGGCTTGTTGCTAGTTTGGTCATTATATTATAATATTTTGTTCTATAAAATATAGTTTCATCTTTAAAAAACAGTTTTACATCAATTAACTCATTATGAATATGCTCACGTTGATCACATTCTAATACCATTATTTTTGTATTAAAATGCTTTTTAATAAAAGATAATACTGCCAAAAGGTTTCTTACTCTTTCTTTTGAGTCATTTCGAAACTGTATTAAAAAGGTAACATCAGTTAAATCAATTTTGCTC
>JADGEF010000069.1:0-2444 GCA_016744515.1 Marinifilaceae bacterium
AAATTCAATTTTCAGCTTTATTTTTAAGCTTCACTATTGTTAAGATTTGAGATAATAGATTTCAGATAGGAGCGTTTTTTTTAGTTCTCTCATTCCTATTCTCTTATATCTCACATCGAATAAAAATTTATGAAGAAGAAATTCCCCCATTTTCGACAACTCGATGCCATGGATTGCGGACCTACCTGCCTGCGCATGATATCGAAGTTCTACGGTAAAACCTATAGCTTGCAATCGTTGCGCGATAAATCATACATCACTCGCGAAGGTGTGTCGATGATGGGTATTGCTGACGCAGCAGAGAGCATAGGTTTTCGTAGTATGGGGGTGCGAATTACCTTTGAGCAGTTGGCCGACCAAGCCACACTACCAGCAATTTGCCATTGGAACCAAGCGCATTTTGTGGTGGTTCATAAAATAGAAACAAAGAAAAAGAAGACAATCGTATATGTTGCCGACCCAGCATCGGGAATGCTAAAATTTACCAAAGAGGAGTTTATTAAAGCTTGGGCATCGACAAAGGTTGAAGGTGAGCTTAAGGGCTTATGCTTGTTGTTGGAGCCAACACCTGATTTTTATAAGGCTAGTGATGAAAGTAATAAAAAGAAGCAGAGTATAGGTTTTCTTCTGCGTTACCTTAAACCCTATAAAAAGTTCCTTTTTCAGTTGTTTTTAGGCATGCTTTTCGGAAGTATGTTGCAGCTTATTTTTCCATTTCTAACACAATCGGTTGTCGATATTGGGATTAATACCCAAAATCTGAGTTTCATTACTCTGGTTCTGGTTGCTCAGTTGATCCTTTTTATTTCACGTATTTCGGTTGAGTTTATTCGCTCCTGGATTCTTTTGCATATTTCAACCCGTATTAATATTTCCCTAATTTCCGATTTCCTAATTAAGTTGATGAAACTGCCCATTGGTTTCTTCGATATTAAAATGATTGGAGATCTTTTGCAGCGTATACAAGATCATACCCGAATTGAGAATTTCCTGACTTCATCGACTTTGAACATTTTGTTCTCTATGGTGAATTTGCTGATCTTTGGTGTCGTATTGGCTATTTACAACATGACCATCTTCGGTGTTTTCTTTTTAGGGTCGACGCTTTATATTATCTGGATTAACCTTTTTCTAAAGAAACGTAGAGAGTTAGATGGGAAACGATTTGCGCAACTTTCGAGCAATCAGAATTCTTTAGTTCAGTTGATTACGGGCATGCAGGAAATTAAATTGAATAATTGCGAAAAGCAGAAGCGTTGGGAGTGGGAGAATATTCAGGCAGAACTCTTTCAGGTGCGAACCAAAGGTCTTGCATTAAATCAATATCAGGTATCGGGTTCGGTATTTTTTAATGAAACCAAGAATATTGTTATCACTTTTTTGGCTGCACAAGCTGTTGTAAATGGTAGCATGACTCTGGGTATGATGTTGGCGGTTCAGTACATATTGGGGCAGTTGAATTCACCTATCGATAATTTGGTTCAATTTATTCATTCGTGGCAAGATGCTAAAATTTCGCTGGAGCGACTGGGCGAGATTCATGAAATGGATGATGAAGAGCTTGATAAGGACGAAAAGCTAATTGACTTACCTGAAGATAAATCGATTCATATCGAACAATTGAGTTTTCAGTACGAAGGGCCTCATTCCGAAATGGTGCTTAATGAAGTCGATTTGAATGTAGCAAAAGGGAAAACAACTGCTATTGTGGGTGCTTCTGGAAGTGGAAAAACAACACTTATAAAACTGATGCTTGGTTTTTATCCAGCAACAAAAGGGAAGATCAACTTGGGTGGGATTTCAATTCAAAACTACAGTTCAGCTATGTGGCGCCAAAACTGTGGTGTGGTGATGCAAGATGGGTTTATTTTCTCAGATACTATTGCTAAGAATATCGCAGTAGGTGATGAGATCATTGATAAGAAACGTCTGCTGTATGCCGTTCAGGTAGCTTGTATAAATGACTTTATCGATAGTCTTCCTCTTAGATACAACACTAAGATTGGAGCCAATGGTCATGGCTTAAGTCAGGGGCAAAAACAGAGAATCTTAATAGCTCGTGCTGTTTATAAAGATCCAGAGTTTTTATTCTTCGATGAAGCTACAAATGCACTTGATGCCAATAATGAAAAAGCGATCATGGAAAATCTTGATGAGTTTAACCAAGGACGAACAGTAGTAGTTGTAGCTCATCGCTTAAGTACAGTCCGTAATGCTGATAAGATTATCGTACTTGATAAAGGACAAATTGTTGAACATGGAACTCATAAGGATTTGACAAAGTTGAAAGGTAGATACTACGAACTTGTTAAGAATCAATTAGAACTTGGAAATTAAAGATAAATTTAGACGCAGATTTAAAATGATCAAACTATGATTTTTAATTGGAGTAGTTTTTTTTGATCATATCAAATCATCTTTTATCAGCGTCAAAAATCTAATGG
>JADGEF010000069.1:2544-12443 GCA_016744515.1 Marinifilaceae bacterium
TTTTAATTGGAGTAGTTTTTTTTGATCATATCAAATCATCTTTTATCAGCGTCAAAAATCTAATGGTAATTAAAAAATTAGACGCAGATTTAAAATGATTAAACTATGATTTTTATTTTTAATTGGAGTAGTTTTTTGATGATATCAAATCATCTTTTATCAGCGTCAAAAATCTAATGGTAATTAAAAAATTAGACGCAGATTTAAAATGATCAAACTATGATTTTTAATTGGAGTAGTTTTTTTTGATCATATCAAATCATCTTTTATCAGCGTCAAAAATCTAATGGTAATTAAAAAATTAGACGCAGATTTAAAATGATTAAACTATGATTTTTATTTTTAATTGGAGTAGTTTTTTGATGATATCAAATCATCTTTTATCAGCGTCAAAAATCTAATGGTAATTAATGAATTAGATGCAGATTTAAAATGATCAAACTATGATTAGTTTGTAATTATATTTTCGATTTTATCATATTAAATCATCATTTATCAGCGTCAAAATAAATGTATCATGAACGACAATTATAAGTATTCAGATATTACATCATTGGTTCTTAAGGCATTCTTTAATGTCTATAATGAGTTAGGATATGGCTTTCTAGAGAAGGTTTATGAGAATGCCTTAGTCATTGAATTGAGAGGCTTGGGATTGGAGGTGGAACAGCAAGTCCCAATTAAAGTTTTGTACGGAAAGAAAATTGTAGGTGATTACTTTGCAGATATAGTTGTTAACGAGTTGGTTATTTTAGAATTAAAAGCCATTGAAAAGTTGAATTCAATCCATGAAGTACAACTGGTCAATTATTTAAAGGCTACTGATATTGAAGTTGGATTATTATTGAATTTTGGAAAAGAGCCTCAATATAAGCGTCGCGTATTAATGAATGACTTATAATTTTAGAATAAAATTAGACGCAGATTTTTATGATTACGTATGATTTATATGCGAGACAAAAATATCTGATTTTAAAATCATATTAAATCATCTTTAATCAGCGTCAAAATAAATTAGATATGAGTGACAATATAGAATTGAGATCTGAATCTGTTCAGGAAATACTTGGAAAAATGCCATCGTGGATTGTTCGAGTAGGTTCGGGATTGGTGTTTCTTGTGGTGTTAATATTAGTTATTGGTTCTTGGTTTTTTTCTTATCCTGAGATTATTGAATCTAAGCTTGTACTTACAACTGAGAATCCTCCAGCAGAATTAATTGCGAGAGTGAATGGTAAGATTGTTGAGTTGAAGGTGGAAGATAAGCAGATGGTTGTGAAAGGAGATTTGCTTGCTGTTATAGAAAATCCTGCAAATATTGAAGATGTGTTCAGTCTACGCAATGAGTTGAGGAAAAAAAAGCTCCCTCTTGATGGTCAAACGCAGATAGGTCGTGTTTACGAAGAGAAGAACTTTCGGTTGGGTGAAGTCCAATCTCAGTTTAATCGCTATCTTAAATCTTGCTCAGATTATAATCGCTTTGTCGAATTGAAATATCATGAAAAGAAGAAGATTTCTTTAATTCAAAAGCGAAGTAATTATCGAATGTATTACAATCGCCAGTACAAGCAACAAACCATATTAAAAAAGGAATTGTCTATCGTTTCTAAGGAATTTCATCGTGATTCCTTACTCTATTCTCGAGGGGTTATATCTAATTCGGAATATCAAAAATCTGAAAAGGATTATTTAAAACAAAGTTATGCTTTTCATGGATCTCGTTCTACCTTATCATCAACTCAAATACAAATAAATGAGGTTGATCAAGAAATGATTGATCTAGATCTTGATCAAGAAAAGCAGAGAAAAGAGTTACAGGATATTATTATTCAGGCAAATGATAATTTGGTTGCTCAGATTGATATTTGGGAGCAAAATTATTTGTTAAAATCTCCTATTAATGGATCGGTAAGTTTTAATAGTTTTTGGTCAGTTAATCAGAATGTTAAAGCAGGGGATAAGGTCTTTACGGTTGTACCTGCTGATTCAACTCGTATTGTCGTTCGTGTAGATTTAGGCATGAATAGTTCTGGAAAGGTTAAGCTTGGACAACGTGTTAATATTAAACTAAATAGTTATCCATATTTGGAATATGGTATGCTTCAAGGACATATTCGATCCATATCTGAAGTTCCAGATGGCGATAATTACAGTTTGGAAGTAGAGCTATCTAATGGTCTTATTACAAATTATGGAAGGAAGTTGAAATTTGCGCAAAAGATTGAAGGTGTTGCAGAAATTATTACGGAAGATCAACGTTTGCTTCAGCGTATTTTCAATCCATTAAAAGCCTTGCTTAAAGAACACGTTGTAAAAGATTAACAGTGTTGAATTGCTTAATGGTTTAATTGTTAGGTGGTCGAACTCATAAGTTTGTGAATTACTTAATGTCCATTGTTGTTTGGTTTATTAAGTTATTTTACTCTTTATCCTTTAACCTTCCCCCTTTATCCTTTATCTTTAGATCTTTCCCCTTGTTTTCCTTTGTTCTTCTCAGCCTTTTATGCTAAATTAGATGGAAACAAAAAAAGAGGCTCATGCAAAAAGTGGCAGTTGGGATAGATATTGGTGGTACGAATACCGTTTATGGTTTCGTTACAGAGGCTGGTATTTGTCTTTTTCAGTCTTCTTTTTACACACCCAACTATCCAATTTTTGAAAACTTTGTTCGTGAGTTAACGATACATATACAAACGAGTTACAAGATTTTATCTGGTGAATATGAATTAGTTGGAGTTGGTGTAGGTGCTCCCAATGCTAATTATCTTACAGGTTGTATAGAGCATGCCGTGAATTTGACTTGGGATAAGCATTTGCCTTTGGTAAAACTTCTAGGAGATAATTTACAGTTACCAGTGATATTAACTAATGATGCGAATGCTGCTGCTCTTGGTGAAATGTATTATGGTGGAGCTAAGGGAATGCAAAATTTCATGCTAGTAACCCTTGGAACAGGTTTGGGGTGTGGTCTCGTTATGAATGGAAAAATCTATAATGGTAATGAAGGGTATGCAGGTGAAATGGGGCATATTATTATACGTGAAGATGGGCGTTCTTGTTCGTGTGGACGAAAAGGTTGCTTAGAGACATATGTATCGGCTACCGGCATTAAAAGAACCGTAAGTAAGTTTCTAGCTAAGTACGATGAGAAATCTGTTCTGCGTGATATACCATTTAATAAAATATCAGCGAAGAAATTGGCTATAGCTGCATATGGCGGCGATAAGCTTGCAATTGAATCTTTCGAATATACGGGGCGTTTATTAGGAAAAACTCTTGCTAATGTTGCTGCTATGAATAACCCTGAAGCCATATTTTTGTCAGGAGGTTTAGCAAAGGCTGGAGATTTGATTTTAAAGCCAACTCAATATCATATGGAAGATAACCTTCTTTCTGTTTTAAGAGGGAAAATTAAACTTGAGTTATCTTCGATTGATACAAATGCGGGAGTAGTTGGATCTGCTACCTTAGTTTTTGCTAATGAGCATGAAAAGATATAATTAAGTAGTAGCAAATGCTCTATTGATTTTTTCAATAGGCATGATATTTTTATGTAATAAATATTCATCTAACTCAGCCCTATTTTGAAATCTCACCTTGGGTTCAATTCTATCTTTTAAGTAGTTTGTTAGCGATCTTAAAGTTCTAAAATATCGATAAAATTGATCTTCAAAATTATAAACATAGCAAATTTCCTTCTCCTCTTTTAGTGAGAGCTCATAGGTTTCTACACCTCTATTGGGACGTAAATACTCAATATTGAGTAGTGTAATTTTGTTCATAAGTAAGGAGTATGTTTTTGATTTTTGAATTCTAAAGATATAATTATTTTTACAGCGAAAGTTAGTTTATCAGCTTTTATTGTTGATTAATCTGCAAAATATATTCATTCATCATTATGAATTGTTGTATAAATATTTTTTAATTTTCTTTTTAGATGTTTGATTTCATTCTTTTCTAACTAAAATATAGGAGCCTCAAATTTTTTATTATTCCAATCATTGCACGCATGTTTAGTGTAAGTTGTAAAAAGCTGAATATGGAGCTATACTTCCGAAAATTGGATATGAGATGTTATTCGTTAATCTTTATGCTAGGAGTTGACTTTTTTTATCCAAACATGCATTACCCTTTTGACTAATTAGGGTTTACTGAAAAACGAACGAAGCAAATTTAGCTAAACTACAGATCCTCTGAATCCTTATCAGAGGATTTGTTTAGTTCGTTAGTCAATTTCTAGTTTTTATTTTTATTAGATTGAGTATATTATTTTATCTACCTTTCAAGAATAATTTGATAATCTTCATGTTTAGAATCATATACATTTTTCTTTTTTGTTTTAGTTCATTTATAGGATTAGCTCAAACTGATATAAAGCCTTTTTCTTCGCATAATCAAAGTCCTTTGATTCATTCTTTTGGACTACCTTATGTAGAAGGCGGGAGAATTGTAGGTAAGAATAAATTTTCAGTCTCATCAATTTTCAATCTTTCAAGTAACAGTACTAATGCGCATACTCAGAATGAAATTGTATATTTCGATGGTGAGATGGCTAGAGTAGACTTAAGAGCTCGATACGGTATTACAAAACGATTTGAAATAGGGTTTAATTTGCCTTTAGTAAATCACTCTTTAGGTTTTATGGATTCCAGTATCGACGGTTTTCATAGTGCTATAGGTATTACAGGTGGTGCTCGTGGTGTGACGCCAAGAGGACAGATGCTTTATGCATATATTCAAGACAGTATATCTCTTTTAAATTTTAATGAAAGTTCGTTTGGTGTTGGAGATATCAGTTTTGAATTAGGGCTTAAACTCCTTGAGCACAAAACACATTCAATGGCTTTGCGTGCCTATCTTAAATTGAATAATGCTAACAAAAGAAAGCTACTTGGAAGTGGGACTGTTGATTTTTCTTTGCAGTTTTCGGGACAAACAACAGGGCTTGGACCCAGACCAGCTTATTTCTTTTATTCATTTGGTTACTTACGTGTTGGTAAGGGATCTTTATTGGAGGAGATGCAGAGTCGGAATATAGGCTTTGCCTCTTTGGGCTTAGCAGTAAAAGCGACTTCTTTGTTCGTTCCTAAAATTCAGTTTGACTATCATTCTAAGTTTTATAAGAATTCAGTGACTCAAGAGTTAGGCGATTACGGGGTGCAACTCCTTTTAGGAGCTGATTTTATATTAAATGAAAATTTGATTCTTACAGGAGGCTTCTCTGAGGATATTAAAATTAATACCTCTCCAGATTTTGTTCTCCATTTAGCCTTAAACTATACTTTTTGATATTTTTAAATTATCTGTAATTGATACTTAAGATTATTAAAAATCACGGATGAAACTTATGGCTTTACTAGCCGTATTTTGATTCATTAATACTTAATTGTACATTGTTTGCACAAATCATAAATTGAAATAGGATGAGCATTATAGGAAATATTATTTGGATTATTTTTGGTGGGATTTTTATATTCCTTGAATATATAATTGCAGGTATACTAATGTGCTGTACCATTGTTGGAATACCTTTTGGCTTAAAGGCAATTCAACTCTCGGTTCTTGGCTTGGCACCTTTTGGACAAAAAGTTGTGCCTAACGAGAGTTCTGGTGGCTGCTTGAGTATTATTCTTAATATTTTCTGGTTGATTTTTGGTGGTTTTTGGATTGCCCTGACTCACCTAGTGTTTGCATTTCTTTTTGCAATTACAATTATAGGAATTCCATTTGCTGCCCAGCACCTTAAGTTGGCAGGATTTGCTCTAACTCCATTTGGGAAATCTTTAAAATAAGTTTACCAGATTAGATCAATAGATGATTACTAATTCTTTTACCATCGAACAGTAAAGGTCGTTTTCCCAACTTTTGATTGACACAGAAGACTGCCACCGTGTGCTCGAAGTATTTGTCGGGAGTAGCTTAATCCGATACCAGATCCACTTTCTTTTGTTGTGAAAAATGGAATGAATATGTCATCCAAAATTTCAGGAGGAATACCATCTCCATTATCTGAAACAGTTATTTCTGTGATTTTTCCTTTCTGGTTGGCTTGAACGTGAATAATGGTCTTATCTGTAATTTTACTGGTCTGATCTTCGAAAGCTTCAGCTGCATTTTTCACCAAGTTGATTATAACCTGTACCATCATTTGTTCATCGGCTACAAAATTAAATTCCTTGTTGGGAAGGGATAATTCTAAAAGCCCAGAAAAGCTTTCCTTTATTGGAGATAGAAGGATATTTAAACGATCGAAAAAGTTTTCTATACTTATACTCTCAAGTTTTGGTAAAGGAGCCTTAGATAATACCCTATAAGAATTTACAAACTTAACTAAAGCTTCGTTTGTTTGAGTGATTACAGTTAAGCCTTCCAGAGTTTTATTGACGTTTTGATTTATTGGAGATTGTTCATTTGAAAGATTATTTTCTTCCCAAAGGCGTTTTAAAGATTGGGAAATGGATGTAATTGGTGCTAATGAATTCATGATTTCATGACTAAGTACTCTAATGAGTTTTACCCATGCATCAATTTCTTTTCGCTCCAGTTCTCCTCTAATATCTTGTAAGGTGATCAGTTTTACTTCTTCATCTTTTATCCGGATAAGAGAGCATCTGCTCATTACCTGTATATATTCGTTTTTAGAAGTTAAGTTCAGAACTTTTCTTTGCTTGTTTTTTAAATCAGCTAATGCTAAACTAAATTTTGCATCTATACGGTTGAGTTGCTTGATGTGTGTGAAGGTTTCTAAACCAAGTAAATCTAGGGCAGCCGAGTTTACATCGTTTACAAAACCATACTTAGTTAGAACAACTACGCCTGTGGCTATATTCTGAAGAATTTCTGCAAAATAGGTTTCCTTTATCTTACTTCGCATCTGAACATCCTGAATAATTCCGTTCAGCTCATTTAAGCTTAGGTTGAGTTCATTAATAATGCGATTTCCTGATTTTTTAGGGAAGTGAAGTGCTGTGTCCTTGTTCTTAATCGCTTGAACAAAGTAGTTCATCTGCTTATGCGTTTTATTTAGAAAATGCACAAGATTCCATGCTAAGTATATTTCTGCAAGGATAAATAGTGCAAAACTATAATATGCCTGAATAGCGTAAGTGTAACCAATGCAAGTTGCGAAGGCGATTAGACTAAGAACTCTTACAATTAGGGCCGTGTTAAAATATCTATATCCCATACTTTTTAATTTTGTTGTATAGGGTTTGTCGTGTTATGCCTAGCTGATTAGAGACCGCACTCAAGTTTCCCATTTGTTTTTCAATAGCTGATTTTATTAACTGTTTTTCCATATCTTCAAGCGTTCCACCATAGGCTTCTACTTTTGAAAATTCATCCATTTTAAAGACGAAATCATTCACACCAATCAGGTGACTATCGCAAAGGATAACAGCTTTTTCAATGGCATGTTGCAATTCTCTTACGTTACCAGGCCAAGTATAGTTTTGTAGTTTGCTTATTGCGGTTGCAGAAATCTTTAGGCCTTTTTTATTATATTTTTCAGTATAGATCTTAAAAAAATGAGCAACTAAATCAGGAATATCAGCAGTTCTATTTCTAAGAGGAGGAAGCTCAATTTGTATGGTGTTTATTCGATAAAGTAAATCTTCGCGAAAAGTGCCACTACTTACCATTTGTGTTAAGTTATTATTGGTAGCACAAACGAGTCTAATATCCAGATCGGTGGGTGTGTTTTCTCCCAAACGAGTTAGAGTTCTATTTTGAAGAACAGTTAATAGTTTTGTCTGCATGGCTTGTGAAAGATTACCAATTTCGTCCAGA
Source organism: Marinifilaceae bacterium (assembly GCA_016744515.1). GTDB lineage: Bacteria > Bacteroidota > Bacteroidia > Bacteroidales > Marinifilaceae > Ancylomarina. Next base: position 10,333 of record JADGEF010000069.1, read on the forward strand.
AAAAGAGTGCCTTTGTTCGCAGCTTCTATTTTGCCCATTCTGTCTGCTTTTGCATCGGTAAAAGCTCCTTTTTTATGTCCAAACAATTCACTCTCGAATAGACTCTCAGCTATTGACCCCATATCAACACTAACCATCACATTTTGGCATCGATTAGATAGTCGGTGGATTTCTCTTGCAATCAATTCTTTTCCTGTACCATTTTCTCCTGTTATAAGGATGTTTGCATGGGTAGAGGCAACTTTTTCTACAACACGCATTAATTTTTTCCAAACTGACGAAGAACCTATTATTGGATTTTTTTTAGCGTTTATTTCAGAAATTAATTCATTCTCTTTTAGCTTAAGCTGCTTTACTTCTTTCTTTGAATGACTAAGTTTCCATGCCATTTCAATTGTTGCTATCATTTTTCCGTTTTCCCAAGGCTTTAGAACAAAATCTACAGCTCCTGAACGAACTGCCTTAACAGCCAATTCTACATCGCCATATGCTGTAATCATTACAACGCTAATTCCTGAATTGTACTCTAATATCTGGTTTAGCCAATAAATACCTTCGTTCCCTGTATTTATGCCTGCTTTAAAATTCATATCAAGAAGAACAACATCGTAGTTATCTAATTTCAATTCCGTTAGCAAGGCATTGGGCGATGATATGCATTTAAGCTTTTTACAAGTATTGCTTAGCAATAATTTTAAAGCTGAGAGTATACTTCTGTTATCATCTACAATTAAAATTTTGGCTTCTTTCATTGTTTTTCAGATCTGATCGTTTTTTAGGACTACACTATAATAAGTTATAATTTTTATCTAAAGTAGAAAGCTTTTCAAAATATTAGACAATAGCTGTCTAATAAATTTACACTTCAATTTAGAGCTTGTTACGTAATAGCTTAGACTTGTGTTGTTTAAGGGTGTTGGCATAGGATTGGATACAAACGTGATGTATTTATAAATCAATAAGATCTTTAATTGGTTAATTAAAAGAAAGCACATTAGTATGTCGATGGATAGAAAAATTGAAAAGAAGAGAGGAGTTAAAGCTAAGCACATTTACATTATCTGTATTGCGGCATTGGTATTAGGCTTATCGATAAAAATGATATTTGGTGCTCAATCATCTACTTTCCGTGCCGAGGAGAGTAAGTTGAATATAGCAGAGGTGAAGGATGGAAGCTTTAAGGATTATGTATCGATTATTGGAATGGTAGAGCCTAAAACGACCATTTATCTTGATATAGAAGAAGGAGGAAAGGTGGTTGAGAAACTGATTGATGAGGGTGAGCTTGTGAGCAAGGGAGATGTTATAGTGAAACTGGTGAATAATGACTTAAAACTTGAGATTTTAAATACGGAATCGCAACTTGCCTATCAGTCTAATGAGCTGAGGAATACGCTAATAAGTATGGAGCAGCAGAAGATTAGCAACAAACAACAGTTGTTGATTATTAACACAGATATCATTAGACAGAAGAGAAAATACGAACAAAACACGATGTTATTTGAAAAGGGCTTTGTATCGAAAGAAGATTTTTTAAGATCGAAAGAGGATTACGAATTGTCGAGCCAGGATCGGGAATTAAGGTACCAGAGAATGATTCAAGATTCAATTTTTAGAGAGAACCAAAAAGTTCAGATGAATAATAGTTTGGCTAAAATGCAACGAAATTTAAAGATGGTTAGTCAACGCCTCGAAAACCTGAATATAAAAGCACCAGCTGATGGACAATTGGGGAGTTTAGACATTGAAATTGGTCAGTCTATTAATCGTGGCCAACGAATAGGACAGTTGCATATACTCAATAATTTTAAGGTACAGGCTTATGTCGATGAACATTATATCGATCGTGTTCGTCGTGATCTTTCTGCTTCGTTTAAGCGGAATGATAAGGATTTTAACCTGAAGACAAAAAAGGTTTATCCTGAGGTGAGGGAAGGGCGATTTAAAGTGGATCTTGTTTTTGATGGCGTATCACCAGACAATTTGAGAACAGGACAAACTTATCATCTAAAATTGGAGTTAGGACAACCAGTAGATGCGATACTATTGCCTCGAGGTGGATTTTTTCAAACTACAGGAGGGCAATGGGTCTTTGTTTTGGATAAATCGGG
>JADGEF010000069.1:12543-21740 GCA_016744515.1 Marinifilaceae bacterium
ATTGGAGTTAGGACAACCAGTAGATGCGATACTATTGCCTCGAGGTGGATTTTTTCAAACTACAGGAGGGCAATGGGTCTTTGTTTTGGATAAATCGGGAACTTATGCGACTAAACGACCGATTAAAATTGGTAGACAAAATACGCAATACTTCGAAGTTTTAGAGGGCTTACAAGCTGGAGAAAAAGTTATTATCAATAATTATGAAAGTTTTGGTGATAACGACAGAATAGAATTCAAGTAGTGTTCAGGTATATCTAAATACTCCAATTATAAACGTTTATAAATAAAATTTAAGAAAATGATTACAATCCAGAATTTATCGAAAGTTTTTCAAACAAGTGAAATTGAAACTTTGGCATTAAACAACATTAATTTAGAAATTAAAAAAGGAGAGTTCGTTGCCATTATGGGACCTTCGGGATGTGGTAAATCAACGCTTTTGAACATTCTTGGTTTGCTTGATAATCCTACCGAAGGGCAATATGCATTTGATAATCATCAAGTTGCCGGGTTGAAAGAAAGCCAACGTACCGATTTAAGAAAAGGAAATATTGGTTTTGTGTTTCAGAGTTTTAATTTGATTGATGAATTGAATGTATTCGAAAATGTAGAAATGCCTTTGGTTTATCAGGGTCTTAGCAGTAAAAAACGCAAGGAGATGGTCAGTAAAGTACTCGATCGTATGAATATGAGTCATAGAGCAAAGCATTACCCTCAGCAGCTTTCAGGAGGTCAGCAACAACGTATAGCTATTGCTCGTGCTGTAGTTTCAAACCCGAGTTTAATTTTAGCCGATGAGCCAACTGGTAATCTTGATTCGTCGAATGGACAGGAAGTTATGGAGCTATTGACAGAGCTTAACCGAGAAGGAACAACTATTATCATGGTAACTCACTCGCACAAAGATTCTGGTTATGCACATCGCGTTATTAATTTGTTTGATGGGAAAGTAGTAACTGAAGAAGTTCTGGTAGGAGAGCATGTTTAGGAACTATGACGATATAACATGCCCCAACTTCAAGTTGTCACCTCTGAATATCAGATGATAATACTTTTGATTATATCATGTTATTTCTCAACAATCTCTTAGTACGAATTAATTTCATGAATAAATGGCTGCAAAATTTTGCGTATAAAATCACATTCAGTTGGTGGATTTTTGCGTTGCCGGGAGTACTTACCTTGGGTATTGCCTTGCTTACTGTTTCATTCCAATCGTGGCGGGCATCTACGAGAAATCCTGTTGATAGTTTGAGATATGAATAAATAAAATCAATTAATATAAATTGCAATTATTAAAACTATATGAATATTTCTCATTTTAATTACCTGTTTCACAGCTCCATTCGATTTGTTTTCATAGACAAAAAAATCCTTTTCATTAAGGTTTTTGGTCTAACAATAAGTTTGGCCGTTTCCTTGCTAATTTTTAGTTACGTTTATTTTGAACGGAGTTTTGATAAGTTTCATAAGAACTCTGAGACTATTTATCGAGTAGAAAGTAATTTTCATGAAAATGGGGAACTCACAGCACAATGGGGAACCAGCTCCTTTGGTTATGCCTCAGCAATGAAAGAAAACATGCCTGGGATCGAAAACTTCACAAGGATTGGATTGTTTGATAGTGAAGGTGTTGTAAATTACGTCAATACAAACGTTACATTTAAAGAAACCAAAATCAATTATGGAGAACCTTCTTTTTTTGATATATTTTCATTCAAATTACTGAAAGGAGATCCAAGCTCAGCTCTTAACGGAAGCGGGAAGGTTGTTATTACAGAAGAAATAGCAGAAAAATACTTCGGTAAAGAAAATCCTGTTGGCAAGCAATTACAATTTCGAAGTTCGAGACGAGAGTTCGTATGTTTAGTAAGTGGTGTTATTGAAAACTTCCCAAACAACTCGCATATCAAATTTGATTTTCTTGTGTCTTATCTAACCTTACCTCAGTGGGCACACGAAACGTGGTATTTGCACGAGGCGTATTCTTATCTGCAATTGGCTCCTGGTATTAATCCCAATGATTTGGAAGCAGCATTCCCAAAAATGTCCGATAAATACAAGTCAAGAGAAGCTTTACTAAATAAAACTTGGGGAATAGATCTTATACCTCTTGAAAAGATTCATCTGAATCCGCAAAAGCTTTACGAAAAGGAAACAAAAGGAAATGAAAACTCACTAAGCTCATTATTACTGATAGGCATCGCTATACTTTTAATTGCGATTATTAATCTAATCAATATCACTACTGCAAGTGCTTTAAAAAGAGCAAAAGAAGTAAGTGTTCGTAAGGTTTTTGGTGAATATAAAAAACATCTTATTGGTCAGTTTATGATGGAGACTTTCATTGTAAACTCAATTGCCATATTCTTAAGTTTTCTCATCATATTACTCACTAAAAATTTATTTATCGCTTTTTTCGATAAAAACATCGATCTGAATTTATTTCTACTCCCATCATTTTGGTTGAAATTACTTTTTGCATTCATTGTAAGTATTGTCATTTCTGGAATATATCCATCAATGCTACTCTCTTCATTTAATCCAACTAGTGCACTTAAAGGGAAACTTTCGCATTCTAAAACATCTGTTTCGATAAGGAAATCATTGGTTATTATTCAACTTATGTTAACAATAAGTATCATTATTGGAGTTGTTGGAATCTCGAAACAAATTGTATTCATGACTAATCAGCAACTTGGTATTGATATAAATAATAAACTTGTAATTGATTTTCCTAGAATGACACAAGACCGAATTATTAAGGTCGAAAACTTTATAAAAGAAGTTAAAAAAATTCCTGGAGTTGATAATGTTTGCTTTTCGAGTTCCGTACCAGGTATTGAAGCAGGCTATTTTTATTCCAACAGAAGAGTGGACGATCCTACAGGAAGCCAAAGTTTCGAAATGATTGCCACAGATGATGAGTTCATTAAAACGTTTATGGTTGAAATTATTGCTGGCAGGGATTACATTAAAGATTCCAAGGCTGAAGCATTTAACATACTCGTAAATGAGAAAGGGGCAAAAACTTTTGGATTCTTAACTATTAAGGAAGCTGTTGGATCAAAGGTTTTAATAGAAGGGGAGGACACTCCTTATACTATTATAGGAGTGGTAAAAAACTTCCATCAACAATCTTTGAAAAAAGCCTTCCCTCCAATAGTTATTTTTCAACATCAACAAATCACTTGGATTCCTTTAAATTGTATTAGCGTAAAGTTTGGAAAGAATAATATCCCGACCTTAACGAATAAAATTAATTCCATTTGGAACAAGTATTTCCCTGACAATACATTTGACACTTTCTTCCTAGATACGTTCTATGCAAAACAGTACAGACCTGAAAAGAAATTTCTAGTCATTCTAATCTGTTTTGCTGTTCTCTCAATAATTGTCGCCCTGCTTGGCTTATGGAGTTTAGCAATTTATGAGAATAGTCTGCGAATTAAAGAAATTGGTGTTAGAAAAGTAAATGGAGCCAAAACAAACGAGATTCTAATAATGATTAATAAAGACTTCGCAAAATGGGTTGCCATTGCCTTTGTTTTGGCCTGCCCAATAGCGTGGTATGCCATGAACAAATGGCTTGAGAATTTCGCATACCGAACAGAGCTCTCTTGGTGGATATTTGCCCTAGCTGGGCTTATAGCTATGGGAATTACCTTGCTTACTGTTTCCATTCAGTCGTGGCGAGCTGCAACAAGAAATCCTGTTGAGAGTTTGAGGTATGAGTAGAGAATTAAAATTTAAAAGAATAATTATGTTTTGGTATCATTTTAAATATGCGTTAAGAAATATTTTTAGACAGAAAGCTTATAGTATCACAAATATTATCGGCTTGTCGGTTTCACTTGCTTCCGTTTTTTTAATTCTTTATTACATTCAATTTGAGACAGGTTTTGATCAATATTTTTCCAATAGTAATAGAGTTGCACGCTTCACGATAGAGTATCAGCAGAAAGACTATAAAAGTCATTTTGCACGAGTAAAAGATCCCATTATTCAATACCTTTCTGATGAATTTCCTGAGGTAGAATGCATGGCTCGTCTTTCTCCATTTAGACAGTGTGCTGTAAAAATCGGCGATAACAATTTTTATAGCAAAGGGGCATATGCCACAGACTCGAATTATTTCAAAGTTTTCAATGGTACATTGTTATTAGGAAACCCCGAAAAAATATTGAATTCTAAAGGTCAGGCTGTTATTTCCGAATCGCTTCGGCACAAATTCTTTGACTCAGAAAATCCAATCGGGAAGCACATTTCTTTGGAGCATCAACACGATCCAAACTTTCATGATTACACCATTGTTGGAATCATGAAAGATATTCCCTCTCAATCTCATTTTCATCCTGAAATTCTTACCTCTATAGAAAACCAAGATGATTATTCTGCATGGAATTATACTTATTTACTTTTAGACAAAACGGAGAGCATTCAAAGAGTTCGTGAGCAGTTTGCTCAATTTAAGAAAACGCATTTCAATAAAGAAGATGCTTCCCGTAATATTCTTCATCTGCAATCCATTCAAGATATTCACCTTCATAGTTACAAGGATAGAGAAATAGAAGTCAATGGAGATATTAAAAACATCCATTTTTTAGTCCTGTTAACCATTTTGATCTTTCTTGTTGCTTTATTAAATTTTACAAATATTAATATTGTTTCTACAAAAGAGCGATTTAAAAATATATTAATCAACCATCTGCTCGGGGGAAAATTGCAACAAATTGCAACTGTTGCTTTGTGGCAAAACTTACTAACTGTAGGGTTTTCGGTTATTTTAGGAATTGTTATGGCTCGAATTGCCTATTCTGGTTTTCAACAATTATTTCATTTGCCAGATTTTCAGATTACACAATCTACCATCAAGCACTTACTACAAATAATTCTTTTTCTTATTGTATGCGGCTCTTTAATAGGAACCTTGCCATTGCTTAAGCACAAATTTAGATCTAATTTACTCAATAAGGCTTCCCTCAACTTACAAGCCAAATCAGGGAAAAAAACAAGAGGAGTGTTAATATCGCTTCAATTTGCAATTGTAGTCGGCTTATTAATAACAACTTTCGTTATTCAAAGTCAAATTAATCTGTTAATGGAAAATAGACTTGGAGGAAACAATAAAAACATTCTAAACATTACAAATGTATCCCTTTCGTTAACTTCTAAATATGATATTTTCAAGAACAAACTATTGAAAATTCCCGGAATTGAAAACGTTACTGCTTCAATGGAGGAACCTAGTGGTGAAATAATGGATGCCTTTCCCTATCATTTAGAAGGTGTTACCCAAGAAGAATTCTCCAGTAATCCGATTAATGTATTCACATGCGATCACAATTTCCTTGATTTTTATAAAGTACATATATTGGCAGGCAACAACTTTACTTCTGATACTGAAAACAAACAATACATTTTAAATAAAACAGCCTTACAATACATTGATCCAAAACTAAAAGCCGAAGATTTCTTGAACAGATCATTTGAGCTCAACTTTTTTTACAAGAAGCTTTTGCCTAATGGGAAAATCGTTGGAGTTTGTGATGATCTGCATTTAACCAGCATGAATGAAAAGGAAAAACCCTTGGCAATCCATTATCAAAACATGGTTAATTCATGCATTAGTATTCGCTTTACTCCGGAAGCTCTTCAAAGTGCTTTAACTGGTATTCACGATACTTGGCAAGAATTATTCCCAGATTATGCATTGCAATATCAATTCATCGATGAATTGTATTTGCAACGGTACCAACAATACATCAATCAGAGAAATTTCCTCAGCGCTTTATCCTTACTGGCAATACTAATTGCATGTATTGGCCTAATTGCAATCTCTATATCGATTATACAAGCAAGAAAAAGAGAAATAAGCATTAGAAAGGTGAATGGTGCCAAATCTTTCGAAATCATAAACCTACTTAATAAAGAAATTCTAAAATGGACATTAATTGCCTTTGTCATTGCCTGCCCACTTGCTTGGTATGCCATGCACAAATGGCTAGCAAACTTTGCCTATAAAACTGAACTCTCTTGGTGGATATTTGCCTTAGCGGGACTATTTGCAATCCTAATAGCATTCTTAACCATTACCATTCAATCCTGGAGAGCAGCTACTCGAAATCCGATTGAGAGTTTACGATATGAATAAACTAAATCTTTAAAATATGCTTTGGTATCACTTTAGATTATCAATTCTTCGACTTGTAAAAAATAAAGCTTTTTCCTTAACCAACATTCTAGGGCTTAGTTTTGGTATTGCATCTTTTTTCATCTTGTTTATTCATGTGCAAAATGAGAAAAGCTATGATAAGCACATTCAAGATCATCAGAATATTTACAGAGTTATTTCCTCTCCTTCCCATATCGAAGATCAATGGGCAAGAAGTTTAGGCTTTATTAAAGAAGCCTCATTGCAATTACCAGAAGTTGAAAATGCAACACAATTTTCACATTCCAAGCAAGAAAATATCAAAATACACGAACACTCAGTTGCTCAACATGATGTTTTATCTGTTGATACAAATTTCATGAGTATGTTTGGTATAGAAAGCCTAGTTGGTAACTTATCGGAAATTTCAAAGCCAAATGTTGCTTTTATCTCCGAAAAATTTGCTGGAAAATATTTTAAAAATGATAATCCAATAGGTCAATACATAGAGACCGAAACATTACGACTAAGAGACGAACCTGGTAAATTTGAAATAATTGGAGTCATCAGAAACACACCTATAAAGACTCATTTCAATTGTGAAATACTTCTTTCTCAGAAAGGAGCGCTTAAGGAACGTTATACTTCCTTAAGCACAAGGAAAATTCAATGGGTTTATAATTATCTGAAATTAAAAGAAGGTACATCTCCAACTTTCGTTGCAGATAAAATACTTTCACACTTTAACAAGTCAAGTTTTAGGCAAACAAGAGGTCCAAAAGATTACAAATTTAATCTTACTAAGCTCACGGATATTCATTTAAAATCGAATTGTAGATTTGAACTAAAAGAAAGTAGTACTAAAATCAACATCAATTTATTTATAGTAGTTTCATTTGTTATATTGCTAGTATCCCTAGTCAATTTCATCAGCTTAATTACCGTTAATCTATTTAAAAGATCGAAGGAATTTGGATTAAAATCATCTATTGGAGCTCATAAAAAACATTTGTTGTCTCAAGTACTTATGGAAGTTTTGCTTCTTTGCTCTGTAGCAATAGTCATATCATTATTCTCACTAGAATTGATAAAACCGCTCATCAGTCAGTTTTATGAAATTCAGTTTGATATTTTTTACAATGAGCCTATAATCTATTGGTCTGTACTAATCATACTTTCATTTAGTTCTTTAATTTCTGTATTATTTGTTCATTTTTTCATCTTAAAAGACAATTCTACCAGCGAAATTATTAATGGATTAAAACCATTAACAGGAAAGCGACTCTTACAACCTTTAATGATATCTCAGATATTAATTGTAATAGTGCTGATTTCATCAACAATTCTGGTAAACAAGCAAATCAACTTTATTTTGAACAAACCTCTTGGCTTCACCAAAAATAATATTGTGGTCATTCATCAAAAGGATTTCTCTAAAGATCCTAAAGTGTTTACCAACGAGCTAATAAAGAATTCTCAAATTGAATCCGTTGGATTTACAAGGCAATATTTTGGACACCCAACCCAAACTATTCCTTTGGAAGGTTTTGGGATTGAAGGCTCAGCTGAAATGTCTCTTCCTAATTTTGATTTCCTGCAAACAATGAACATTCAATTGGTTCACGATTACATCAACAGATCAAAAGATACTATTGAGGGAATGATCATCAACAATCATTTGTATCAGAGATTAATGGAAAAACACAAGACTATAGAAAATTTAAATTCTTTCAGATCTGAAGAACCTTTAGAGCAGGATCAGACGAGAATGGATATCATAGGAGTTGTAGAAGATTTCAATTACAGCTCTGCACACGATCAGATTGGGGATTATATTTTTATTGTAAACGAATCGCCAAGAGGAGCCAGATTTACTCATGTAAAAATAACTTCTGGAAATATCAGATCAGCTATGGATTTCATGCAAGAAGAGTGGAACAAACATTATCCAAACCAAAAAATGGACTATTTCTTTATGGATGAAAAGATTGGTCAACAATACAAATCAGAAAACATTCTGAGGAAGATATTAATGAGCTTTTCCATACTTAGTATTATCATAGGAATAATAGGAATAAGCGCACTCTCCTATTTTACTTCCGAACAGCGTACAAAGGAAATCGGTATCCGTAAAGCAAACGGTGCTAAAACTCATGAAATAATATCAATGCTCAATAAAGATTTTCTTAAATGTGTGATTATAGCATTCCTTATTGCAAGTCCTATTGCTTATTGGTTTATGCGAAAATGGCTTCAGAATTTCGCTTATAAAACAGAACTAAGCTGGTGGATATTTGTATTAGCTGGAATTATTGCCTTAGGAATTGTAATGCTTACAGTTTCTTTCCAATCGTGGAGAGCAGCTACGAGAAATCCTGTTGAGAGTTTGAGATATGAATAAACTTAAAACAAAAAATATGCTTTGGTATCATCTGAAATTATCGGTTTTACGTCTGTTTAAAAATAGAGTTTTTTCTGTGACCAATATACTGGGTCTCAGTATTGGAATCGCATCCTTTTTTGTCTTGTTCATTCACGTGCAAAATGAACGAAGCTACGATAGGCATATTAAAGATCATCAAGATATCTACAGAGTGATATCAACATATTCAAACGTAGAGAATCCATCAGCAAGAAGTCTGGGAGTCATAAAGGAAGCAGCAATGCAATTACCAGAAGTAGAGGTTGCAACGCAATTTTCACATGCCAAGCTCGAAACTATTAAAATACACGAACAAACTATCTCGCAGGAAGATGTTTTATCTGTTGATACAAATTTCATAAGCATGTTTGGTATTGAAAGCTTGGTTGGAAACTTATCCGAGATCATAAAACCCAATGTCGCATTTATCTCTGAAAGATTTGCACAGAAATATTTTAAGAATGAGAATCCAATTGGGCAATACATTGAAACTGAAACATTGCGATCAAGAGAAGGTTCTGGAAAGTTTGAGATATGAATAAAAAGTGAAAAAGAGAATTTGATCATACGAAATCAAATTTAATTAGCATCTGAATTTACCTCAAACCCCTAGCGGTT
>JADGEF010000206.1 GCA_016744515.1 Marinifilaceae bacterium
TTGAAGTCGTTCATCATTTTGTTCCTTTAATTAGAGGGAATTAGTGTAAATTAGTGGTTGGTTATTTCCCTTTAATTTGTGAAAATTTGTATCATCTGTGGTTTTAACCTCTCCTTACTTTAACCTTATTAAGCTATATTTGTTGCTACATAACAAATTATTAGATAACTTGTATCGGTCTCTATAAATTTGAAAGAACACTTATCATCTAATATTCTAAGCATGAAGGGAATTATACTAGCAGGAGGAAGTGGAACACGATTATATCCTATAACCAAAGGGGTGTCTAAGCAGCTTCTACCCATTTACGATAAACCGATGATCTATTACCCACTCTCAGTTTTAATGCTGGCGGGAATACAAGAAATTCTGATCATATCTACTCCTGAAGATTTACCCAATTTTATAAAACTTTTGGGAACAGGTGAAGAGCTGGGCTTGAACCTTTCGTATAAGGAGCAGCCTAGTCCTGATGGATTAGCACAAGCTTTTATTATTGGCGAGGACTTTATAGGAGACGATTCCGTTTGTATGGTGCTAGGAGATAATATATTCTACGGTCATGGTTTCACTGAGCTTTTGCAGCAAGCTAAATTGAATGTAAAACAAGATGGGAAGTCAACTGTTTTTGGTTACTACGTGAATGATCCCGAGCGTTATGGTGTGGCAGGTTTTGATGAAAAAGGTAATGTGACATCCATAATTGAAAAACCAGAGAATCCTCTATCAAATTATGCGGTGATTGGCTTGTACTTTTATACCAATGATGTCATTCAAATCGCTAAAGAAATGAAGCCATCTGCCCGTGGCGAATTAGAGATTACTTCAGTGAATCAGGAATATCTGGATAGGGGTAAGCTAAAAGTGGAGTTGATGGGACGTGGCTTTGCTTGGTTAGATACTGGAACTCATAAGTCATTGTTGGATGCTAGTCAGTTTATTGAGACTGTTGAAACACGACAAGGATTGAAAATTGCTTGTCTTGAGGAGATTGCTTATAATATGGGCTACATAACTGCCGAACAAGTTAGAAAACTAGCTGAACCACTAAGCAAAAGTGGCTATGGTGAGTACTTATTAAAGTTAATTCAAGAATAAACTAAAAAAGAGGATAAACCACAGATTTAGCAGATTTTCACTGATTTTAAACATATGACTGATAGTAACTTTTTATTTAAGAGTGAGTGTTATAAAATTATTGGATGTTGTATGGATGTCCATTCTAACTTAGGTTGTGGTTTTCTTGAATCTGTATATCAAGAGGCTTTGGAGCTTGAGTTTATTCGTAATTCGATTCCTTATGAAGTCGAATCGCAAATAGATATTCATTATAAAGGAGTTGTTTTGGATAAAAAATATTATTCAGATTTTGTCTGTTATGACGAAATCATTCTAGAGCTAAAAGCTGTGAAATCCATAGAAGATATTCATATCGCACAGTTGATGAATTATTTAAAAGCAACTCGTAAGAAAGTAGGCTATCTCATTAATTTCGGATCAACTAGTTTAGAATATAAACGTTTTATTCTTTAATCTGTGAAATCTGAGTAATCTGTGGTTAAAAATTTGAAAAAAAACTATGAAGTTTATAAAAACAAATATACCTGATATCTTTATTATAGAACCCAGAGTTTTTGGGGATGAGAGAGGCTACTTCTTTGAATCTTTCAACCAGAAGGAGTTTGAAAAATATATTGGAAAGATTGATTTTATTCAAGATAATGAATCAAAATCATCCAAAGGCGTATTAAGAGGCTTACATTTTCAGAGACCACCTTACACACAATCAAAACTTCTTCGTTGCATTGAAGGTGAGATTTTAGATGTGGCTGTTGATCTTCGTAAAGATTCCCCTACTTATAAGCAGAATTTTCAAATTGTTTTAAGTGGAGAGAATAAGATACAAATATTTATTCCTAAAGGATTTGCACATGGGTTCTTGGTTTTGAGCGAAGTTGCTACGATTGCCTATAAAGTAGATGCTTATTATTCACCCGATCATGATTCTGGTATGGCATGGAACGATGAGGAACTAAATATTGATTGGGGTGTATCTAAGGCTGATGTTCAGTTATCTGAGAAGGATAAATGTTTGAAACCACTATCAGAAACTGAGAATCCATTCTAAACCGCAGATGTTCACTGATAAATAAGTACAGATAAAACAGATAATTATGAAAAAGGAGTATTTGTATGAAAAAGAATGTCGAGCTATTATTGGAGCTTGTTATGAAGTGCAAAATAATCTTGGTCATGGTTTTCTTGAAGCTGTTTATCAAGAAGCTTTAGTGCATGAGTTTTCTCAACTGAATATTCAATTTGAAGAAGAGAAGAGGTTGAATATTTTTTATAAAGATATTCAGCTTAACAAATATTATAAAGCAGACTTTTATTGTTTTGGAAAAATTGTAGTTGAACTGAAAGCTTGTGAGGTTTTAACTGATGGTCATTTAGCTCAAGTACTGAATTATCTTCAAGCAACAAAATCTCAATTAGGCTTACTAATAAATTTTGGAGCATCTAAGGTGCAAGTAAAAAGAGTAATTAATACCTATCAATAAAGATTTTTGGATTATATGTTTTATCAGTGTTTAATCTATTTTATATCAGTTTAATCTGTGGTCTATGAAAAATATACTTATTACTGGTGGTGCTGGATTTATTGGTTCACACCTCGTTCGTTTATTAGTGAATAAATACCCAAATTATCGCATCATTAATATGGATGTGTTGACTTATGCAGGTAATCTTGCTAATTTGACAGATATTGAAGGCAAAGAGAATTACGAATTTGTTAAGTGTGATATCTGTGATTTTGACAAGGTTCAGAAGATTTTTGTTGATTATCAAATTGAAGGAGTGATTCATTTGGCTGCAGAGTCTCACGTTGATCGTTCAATTAAGGATCCATTTTCGTTTGCTCAGACCAATGTAATGGGAACTTTAAGTCTATTACAAGCGGCTAAGTTCGCTTGGGAAGGCAATTACGAGGGCAAGTTATTTTATCATGTTTCTACTGATGAGGTATATGGTTCACTTGGTGATGAAGGTTTCTTTTTAGAAACGACGGCATACGATCCGCATTCTCCTTATTCTGCTTCAAAAGCCTCTTCAGATCATTTTGTACGTTCTTTTCAGGATACTTTCGGATTACCAACCGTGATTTCTAACTGTTCGAACAACTATGGATCGTATCAGTTTCCTGAAAAATTGATTCCTCTTTTCATCAATAACATTTGTAATAACAAACCACTACCTGTATACGGTAAGGGAGAGAATGTTCGCGATTGGTTGTATGTTGAGGATCATGCAAGAGCGATTGATGTGATTTTCCATAAAGGCAAGCAAGGGGATACTTATAATATTGGAGGTTTCAACGAATGGAGAAACATCGATCTGATTAAGGTCATGATCAAAACTGTTGACAAATTATTAGGTAGAGAAGAAGGATCTTCTGAAAAACTAATTACCTATGTGACTGATCGTGCAGGTCACGATGCGCGTTATGCTATTGACTCAACCAAATTGAAAGAAGAATTAGGTTGGGAACCCTCACTTCAGTTCGAAGAAGGTATTGAAAAGACTGTGAAATGGTACCTTGGAAATAAAGAATGGATGGAGAACATCACTAGTGGCGAATATGAAAAGTACTACGAAGAAATGTATAAGTAATAAAGTCCGAAAAGTCTAAACCCCGAAGTTTTTGGGAAAAGTCTAAAGGTTAAAAGTCTTAAAAATATTGATAAGGCTAATGTAAAGAAGTTTGAGGATTTGAAAATTAAGACTTTTCGACTGTCTAAGCATTTGTGAAATTCGTTTTAAATTAGCGTCAAATTCGTAATTATATGAATAATAACAACTACATCGTAATAATGGCAGGGGGAGTCGGTTCTCGATTTTGGCCAATGAGTACCGAAGAAAAGCCCAAGCAATTTTTAGATGTTTTGGGAATTGGTAAAACGCTTTTACAGCAAACAGTAGCCCGTTTCAAAACGGTAGCCCCTGCTGAGAACATTCTAATAGTAACATCTTCGAAATATAAGGAATTAGTAGTAGATCAGTGCCCTGAGCTTTTGGAAAGTAATATTCTGTTAGAGCCTTGCATGCGTAATACAGCACCCTGTATCGCTTATGCTGCTTATAAAATAAAAGGATTAAACCCCAATGCCAATATTGTTGTAGCACCATCGGATCATTTAATCACCAATGAAGCAGAATTTATTCGCATTATCGAGAATGGCTTAGATTTTACTGCCAATAACGAGACCCTTTTAACCTTGGGAATTCAGCC
>JADGEF010000003.1:0-18867 GCA_016744515.1 Marinifilaceae bacterium
ACCTTAAGTCTTAACTTAATGACATTGGTACGCACGGTTCTGTGAGAGGGATAAATATAGGATAGTGTTTGTTATCCTATATTTACCCTACTTGATTTTCAAAGAGTTGTCTCGTCCTGATATAGCGTTACACAAAAAGTAAGGTTATTTTCATAATTAAACACTATGTCCAGTAATGGACATTTTTAGTTTCAAAAAGGGAGCCTTAAAGTTCATCTAATCAGTCTTTTTATTGGTTTGGTATGAGGATTGATAATGTTCGGTCGTGGTTGTTGTAAATATAAATCGAGATAAATCATTTTCTTAAAACCGAACTAATGGACAGGGAAATATCATTAAAAGAAATTCGAAAAAATAAACTGAAAAAAATAATTTTAGTAGGAGGAGTGTTTGTGTGTATTGTCTTGAGCATTATGGTTTTTCAATCAATTTTGAAACCAAATATTAATAAAAGTCAAATAAGAACATGTATTGTAGATAAAGGGAAAATTGAAGCTACAATATCGGCAAGAGGGGTTATTGTTCCTGAATTTGAATCAGTTATAACTAGTTCCATAGCCTCTAAAATAATTGATGTATATCATCGATCAGGTGATATTGTAAAAAAAGGAGATTCCATTCTTTTGCTTGATAAAGAAGAGATTATGAATACTCGCAAAAAAATGTTGGAAGACAAGCAACTTAAAAATAATGATTCAAGAAATAAACAATTGGAATTCAAACGAGCATTAAATGATTTGAAAATCAGTAAATCAATAAAGGAACTATCTATAAAGAATTTGGAATCCTATATGAATGAAGCGAGAATACTTGAGGATTTAGGTGGTGGAACAATGGAAGAGGTAGAACAAGCTGAATTCAAATTAAAAGTTGCTCAAATTGAAATGAAGCAGTTAGACAAGAAAATTGAACAGCAACAAACAAGAATAGAAATAGAGGTCGAAAGTAGAAGAATTGAAGAGGGTTTTCAGGATAGAAAATTAAAAGTACTTGAAAAACAGATTGAACAGGCAGATGTAAAAGCGGAATATGATGGTGTTATCACTTGGGTGAATGAAGAATTTGGAAAAACAGTTGGAAGAAAGGAGACAATTGCTCGTATGGCCGATTTGAGTACTTATATAGTAAACTGCAGTATTTCCGATATTCACTCCGAAAAAATTCATCTTGGGTGTAATGTAATTATAGATGTTAATTCTGAAAAAATCTTAGGTACAATAAGTCAAATATCAGCTAGTTCGTCAAATGGAGAGGTAAGCTTTAGTGTAAAATTAGCTGATGAAAAAAGTAAGTTTCTAAGACCAAATTTAGCAGTTAATGTATATGTGATAACCTCTTGTAAAGAAGATGTTGTACGAGTTCGAAATGGAGGCTTTTACAATGGTTCTAAAAAGCTTTCTGTTTTTAAGATTGAAGGAGGTGAAGCCATAAAAGTAAAATTAGAGACTGGAGTCAATAATTATGAATTTGTAGAGATTGTTAGTGGCTTATCGCCTGGAGACGAGCTAATAATTTCTGATATGACAGATAAGTTAAGACATGAAAAGCTAACATTAATAGAACAGCAAGAGAAATGATACTATATATACGAAAGTTAATAATATTAGGTACTCTTATTTGTATGACTTTGGAGGCTATTGCACAAACAAAGACAGATACTATGTATTTAAGACTTGATCAAGTTATTGAGATTGCCTTGCAACAATCACCATCGGTTCTCAAGTCGAATACCCTAAAGGAAACGAGTTTTTGGAAATGGAAAACCTATAAGTCAAACTACCTCCCTAAATTATCACTAAGCGGACAATTACCCAATTTCACTAAGGATAACAAAGCTGTTTTGCAGCCAGATGGTTCTACCGAATTCTTACCTGTTTATAATAATTATTCGAGTTTAGGGATTAGTATAAATCAAAATATTGCGCTCACAGGTGGTACCGTATTTATTAATTCAAATTTAAATAGGTTTGATAATTTAGATCGTAAAATAAAAAGCTATAGTGCTGGTATCTTAAGTGTTGGTATAAAACAACCTCTTTTTGGATACAATAAATTACGATGGGATAAAAAAATTGAACCTCTAAAATTCGAAGAATCAAAAAAAAGGTTTAGCGAGGAAAAAGAGTGGATTTCATATCAAGCAACCATAAAATATTTTCAATTATTGATAGCCCAAAGTAGTTATCAGATTGCGAAAGCTAATCTTACCAATAATAAATTACTTTTTAAAATAGCCAACACCAGATACGATTTGGGTAAAATTAGTAGAAACCAACTATTACAATTGCAGTTGGCAGTTGTAAATTCGCAAAAGGCGATGTCAATAGCGAATCTTGGAAAAAAAAGTTCCACACTTAATTTGTTGGCTTATATTGGTTACAGTCTGCAAAAAAAAGATCAGAAATTATTTCTTTATATACCCGATCAACTCCCGCTGGTTTCTATTGATGAGGAGCTGGCATTTCGTGAGGCATTAAAAAACAGGTCGAGAGCAACAGCTTTTAAACGAAGGTTAATACAGGCGAATAGTGATTTGGCCAGAGTGAAGGCAGAAAATGGCTTTAACGCTGATTTGTCCTTAAGTTTTGGTCTTACAAATTCAGAGCGGAATTTTTCAAGTGTTTATAATACATCACAAAATAAGCACCAAGTATCAATTGGTTTCATTCTGCCTATTACAGATTGGGGACGCTCAAAATCCAAGCTTAAAACAGCACTGTTGTATAAAGAACTTGAAGAACAATCTATAAATATGGAAAGGGATAACTTTCGTTTGGAAGTTATTACTGAGGTTGAACAATTTGACTTGTACAAAGATCAACTGAAAATAACACTGGAAGCTACTAAATTAGCCGATTTGCGTTATGAGATTTCAAGGCAGAAATTTCTGATGGGAAAGGAGAGTACAACCGATCACAATATTGCGCTTAACGAAAAAGACATTGCAATTAGAGATTACATTATTTCATTAAAAGATTTTTGGCGGGTTTTTTATAGGATACGGCAACTTACCCTTTATGATTTTGAAAAAAATACTTCATTACTGAATTTAAACTAAATCTAAGATGATTAAACTAGAAAACGTTGAAAAGATTTACCGAACAAAAACCTTGGAAACTCTTGCATTGAGTAAGATCTCAATACACATCGAAAAAGGAGAGTTTTTATCAATTATGGGGCCATCTGGTTGCGGGAAAAGTACCTTATTAAACCTTATTGGTTTGTTAGATAATCCTACGAAAGGGAAAATAATGTTAGATAATGCTGATGTAAATGCTTTGAATGATAAAAAGCAAGCTTATATGAGAAATCAGAAAATTGGTTTTGTGTTTCAGAGTTTTCATTTAATTCCAGACATATCGGTGCTCGACAATGTAGAATTACCGCTACTTTATCGTAAAGGTGTAAGTGCAAAGGAAAGAAGAAAAAAAGCTATAGCTGCATTGGAGAAAGTAGGATTGAGTGCACGAATGAAACATTATCCAACTCAACTATCTGGAGGGCAATCACAACGTGTTGCCATAGCCAGATCGATAGTTGGAGAGCCAGAAATAATACTTGCCGATGAACCAACGGGAAATTTGGATAGTGCAATGGGGAGCGAAATAATGGAGATTCTTAAAGATCTCAATGAAAAGGAGAAAACAACTATTATTATGGTTACCCATGATGAGCTTTTGGCCCAAAGAACCCAAAGAATCATTCGTTTGTTTGATGGTAGTCAGGTAGACTAATATTTCCACTATTTAATCCTTAATAAAACGACAAAATGATTAAAAATTATATAATGATGGCTTTTGCCGTAATGAGGCGACGGAAGTTAATTACAGCATTAAATTTGTTGGGAATCAGCTTTACTCTGGCTTTTCTTACGGTAATTTACGCACTTTACGATTTGCAATATGGTGAGGTATATCCATTACAAAATACAGATAAAATTGTGTTTTATAATGGAGTTTCCGTTCAGATGGATTTAAAGGAATCTAAGATGATTTCTGTAACTTCCAAAGGTGAAGTGAGAACAAATTCTGGTCAATTTGTAATGAATCTCGGTAATGATTACAAATCGTATCAACAATTAAAAGATGAAATAGAGTCGGTAAAATATTTTTCCTTTCATAGGAATCGTGAGTTTGGTTTTTTTCATGATGGAAAATACCTCACTCTTATGAGTACATATACTGATGCGGGTTTTTGGGGAGGAATGAATTTTGATTTGATCGATGGGCGTTATTTTTTAGAAGATGATGTCGAAAATAAAAATTATGTTGCTGTAGTAAGCGAAAACACAGCAGTTAAATTATATCCTGATGCTAATGCGATTGGAAAATACATTAAGCTTGGAAAAAACTCTTATACAATAATTGGTGTGGTGGCTGATGTAGGTATGAAAAGTATGGCTTTTGCTGATGTTTGGGTTCCCATTACCACAATATATAGGTTTTCTGAAAGACATAGAGGAAATGTTACTCTTTTTTTAAAAGATAATGCCAATGCAACAGATGCAAGTAGAGAAATTACAAATTGGTATAAAAAATCTAAAGATGATATTATAAAAGATCTTTACAGATGGGATAAATATAAACCAATATTTCCTGATGAAATAATACTTCAGACCTTTGGCGAAATGGGTTATATGCAAACATTTCTCTCTTTGATATCGCCCTCTAAAGTTAGAGGTCTTAGAAGGTCATTGGGTTCAATCTATAATAATTCAGGTGAATTGTTTAAAATGCAAATGGTGTTTTGGGTTGCAATATTGCTTTTCCTTGCTATACCAGTAATCAATATGGTAAATTTAAATAGCAGTCAGGTAGCCGACAGAGCTTCGGAGATTGGTGTGCGAAAATCATTTGGCGCAACAACCAGTCACTTGGTAAGTCAATTTTTAGCTGAAAACATTATTATTACTTTAATCGGAGGTTTGTTAAGTATAGTATTTGCCATGATTGCAATGAATCTACTAAAAGATCATTTTCTCAATATCAACCCGCTACGGGATGTCGTTGGATCATTTCATCTCAATTGGAGAATTATTACATGGAGTTTTATTATCACTGTTGTTTTTGGAATTATTTCAGGTGTAATGCCAGCTTACATCATGTCTAAATTAAATGCTGTAAATGCTATAAAAGGGAGGATTAAATAATGAAGCATCTTTTAAAAATTACCTGGAGCAGAAAAAGAAGTAATTTCTTCTTGCTATTTGAAATAGGCATTGTGTTTTTTGTGTTGACCTTCTTCTTTTACATTTTGACTAACATGTATAAAGATTATTGGAAGCCAACCGGTTTTTCAGAGGATATTCAAAACATCTATGCCATAACAGCATCTTATCCTTCCAGTAAAAGGAGACCAAAACAACAACCAAAAAATATGGCAAACATTACCCGTGTAAAAAAGAACTTACTCGATATGCCACAGGTTGAGACTGTTAGTTTGAGTGCTCGATCTCAGCCTTATACAGCTAGGGAAGGGTTTGGACAAGATGTTAATTACAATGGGAAGTATGTGCCGGCTCATAGATATTGGGTTGATGATGATTTTGTGAAAATAGTTGAGTTACCCATGCTCGCAGGTGAATGGTTCAATATGAAGAATAATAACCATCGATTACCTCCTATGATATTAACCGAAGCTCTGGCAGATTCCTTATTTCAGGGGGAATCTGCGATAGGTAAGGTGGTGACCCGATCAATATCAAGGGGAGGTTCTGAGGCAGAGTTTGTAGTGGTTGGAATTTGTGGGGAATATCGAACGGGTGAATTTTCAAAACCACAAGCGTCATTTTTTACAAGGAATGATCCGAAAGGGCGAAGAGGACCAGGTGTACGTTCTGATGTAAATGGTATGTTTATGTGGGGAGATGCTAGTATTATGGTGAAAATTAAACCAGAAGCATTAGCTTTTGATATCGAAGAGAAATTAGTGCGTACTGCGCAGAAAAGTATTTCTGCAGACCAGAAGGGAAACTGGAGTTTTTATATATATTCTTTGCAAAAATACAGACGTGCTGAAAATGCAAAACATTACGAAACTACCTTTCAGTACTTTCTTATTATGGCATTTCTTTTAATCAACGTGGCTCTGGGTTTTTTAGGGATTATTTATCATGGAATTACCAAACGAAGATCCGAAATAGGAATTCGTCGCGCTATAGGTTCTACAAAACGAAAAGTTTATTCGCTTATTTTAAGTGAAGCTCTTTTAGTTAGTATTTTGGGTATTATTAGTGGAGCAATATTTAGCATGCAATTGTGGATTTTTCGATTTGTTTTTATCGAAACAGATATTTTTCTAAAAGCAGTGTTACTATCGATAGGTACAATATTAATCGTGGTGATTTCAGCTTCAATGTTTCCTGCAATAAAGGGAGCAAAAATTAATGCTGCTATTGCTTTAAAAGATGAATAGCTAAAATGTATTGCTTATATTAAAATCGATTACTTGATATTAATATGAAATATAGACTTATCACAATTGTTGGTAAGAATTATTATGCCTACCATCTTTAAAAGATGGTAGGTTTGTACAATTATTTTTCAGGATTACATTCTTCTAATTTAATTTTATGCTTATTTTAAATTGTAGGAACGGAAAAAAACTTATTTTTAAGATGAGACAGGTTTAGTGCTTATATTTTGTTGTTCGACTTCAAATTTAGTTAAATAGCAAACCAATTTATTATAAATGATATTAATCGTAGACGATGATGTGGCTGTAAGAACATCTTTACTGTTTTTACTTAAACATGAAGGTTTTACTGCTGTTGCAGTTTCAAATACTAAAGAGGCAATTCAACAAATAAATAAAACGCAACCAGAATTGGTTTTACTTGATATGAATTTTTCTTTGGAGACTTCAGGTGAAGATGGACTTCGATTTTTGAAGAGAATAAAAAAAATATCCAGAGAAATTGTTGTGATTTTAATATCGGGATGGGGAACTGTGCCTTTAGCTGTAGAAGGAATAAAACTGGGGGCTTATGATTTTGTTACAAAGCCCTGGGATAATAAAATGCTAATCAATTCAGTTAAAACAAGTATTGGAAACAATAATATTCATAAATCGCATAAATTAAAAACAGCTTCTCGAAAAGAGTTAAATCAGAAATACAATTTTGGAAATATAATAGGAGAGGATCCAGAATTTCTAAGTATTCTGGAGACAATAGGCAATATCAGCCAAACAGATGCTTCTGTATTGATATTGGGAGAAAGTGGCACAGGAAAAGAGATGATAGCAGAGGCAATTCATGAAAATAGTTTGAGAGCAAAAAAGCCTTTTGTAAAAGTAAATATGGCAGGTATACCTGATTCTCTTTTTGAAAGTGAAATGTTTGGTCATAAAAAAGGTGCTTTTACAGATGCTAAAATGGATAGAGTCGGAAGGTTTGAGTATGCAAATACAGGAACAATTTTTCTAGATGAAATGGGTGATTTGAGTAGTAGCAGTCAGGTGAAAATGTTGCGGGTATTGCAAGATAAAAAGTATGAGCTAGTTGGAGATAGTAGAACCAGACAGACAGATGTAAGAGTGGTTTGTGCCACCAACAGAGATTTGGAAGATATGGTTGCCAATAATTTGTTTCGTGAAGATCTGTTTTACCGATTAAATTTAATTACCATTTATCTTCCTCCTTTAAGAGATCGATCAACAGACATTCCTCTTTTAGCAGTAAATTTTTTGGAGAAGATAAAAAAGCTTTATCAATTTAATGATCTTAGTATTACTGGCGATGCTTTAGATTGGCTTTCAAACCTTAAATTTAATGGTAACATTAGAGAATTAAAGAACCTTGTAGAACGAACAGCTTTAATCTATCGAAAAGGAGAATTGGAAATAATCCATTTTAAAAATCAAATGCAAAAACACATTGTTAAAGCAATTGACGGTGAATTGCCAACTCCCGGATGTATGTCTCTCGATGAGATTGAAAAGGCGATGATTATTAAAACAATAAAGCACTACGATAAAAATTTGAGTAAAGTAGCGAATGCTTTAGGATTAAGTAGAGGAGCTTTATACCGAAGATTAGATAAGTATAATATTACGATTTCGGGGCTTAGCCAATTTAAATAGTATTGATTACTTCCAGATATGAAAATTAAAAAACGGCTTTTTATCACTCTCCTATGCCTGAATTTGATATTACTGCTTATGGTAATATTCCTTTTCAAAGAACGTAACGTCTGTTTTCTTATAGCTGAAATTGGATTTGTAATTTCAGTTACTTTAAGTGTTCTTATTTTTCGAAGAATCGCAAAATATATGAATTTGATATCAGTTGAAACCGAGTTCATAAAAGAGAATGATTTTAATACAAAGTTTGTCTCCTTAAAAAATAATGAATTAAATTCTATGGTGCAGGTCTATAACGAGATGATAGATAAGTTGCGAAGAGAGAGACTGCTACAAAAAGAACAATTTCATTTTTTAGATAAAATTATAAAAGCTTCTCCATCAGGAATTATTCTTATGGATCTTGATCAAAAAATAATTTCAATGAATCCTATGGCTGAGCAAATCACAGGACTTCGTGTTGATGAAGTAATTGGGAGAAGAACAGATGAAGTGCGAAATACTATTTTTAGGGGTATTAGTAATATGGACAAAAAAGATTCCATACTTGCTATTTCTGGAATAAAGACTATTCGATGTCAAAAATCTCACTTTATAGATCGTAGTTATGTACGGTATTTTATTTTTTTAGAAGAAATTTCTAACGTGACTATCGATTCTGAAAAAAAAGCCTATGAGAAGGTGATCCGGATGATGTCTCATGAGGTAAATAATTCTATTGGTCCTATAAATTCTATTCTGGAATCGAGTCTTTATTATGGGAAATATTTAAGGGAAGACGATCGAAAGGAGTTTGAGAATGTTGTAGCGGTTGCTATAAATCGCAACAAGCATTTGAATCAATTTACATCGAACTTTGCCGATGTTGTTAAAATTCCTTCACCAAACCGATCTTATTGTAATCTTAATGAATTATTGCTAAATCAAAAACCTCTGTTTGAGAGTATAAATGCTTCTTTTATTAAGGTAGTATGGGAACTTTGTGAAACTGATTTGATTGTATTTATCGATGAGGGACAAATTGAACAGGTGCTTCATAATATATTCAAAAATGCAGTAGAAGCAATCAATAGCAATGGGATTATTTCTATTAAAACATTTGATAATCCTATTCGTTTAATTATATCGGATAACGGTAGAGGAATTCCAGAACATTTAAAAAGTCAATTGTTTTCTCCTTTTTTTAGTACTAAAAAAAATGGACAGGGGATTGGGTTAATGTTGGTGCGTGAAATATTGAGAAACCATAGGCTTAAATTTTCACTCGAAACGAATAAAGAAAATGTTACTGAATTCATCATTAAAATGTAGTTGATGGAGTTTCTCATTTTTACAAAATTAGGATGGATTAAATTCCATACCCATTTATTTTTATTCGTTAAACTACCCCAATGAAAATCCAAACTAATAGAGTTTGATTATCCATTTTTAGAGATTATTCCAATAAATTCTCTTGAGAGAACAAAATAATTTGGAAAATAGCTGTATTTATTGTTATTTCCACCCTTTTTGTAATATTTACCCCCCCCTAATTCACGGTCTTTTATAGATATTTACGTTATATTATTAATTATAGTTCACAATGAATAATTCGAGTAAAATACAGCCTTGGATACTGAATCAAAGTAACTGGAAATCGGTTAAGGAAGTACAGTATGAGATAGCCATTTTGCCATGGGGAGCAACTGAACCTCATAACTATCACCTGCCTTATGGGACAGATACACTACAGTCAGAAATAATCGCTTCAAAGGCAGCTGAACTTGCATGGGAGCAAAGATGTAAAGTTATGGTATTGCCATCTATTCCTTTGGGAGTTCAAAATTCTGGACAAATGGATTTGCCATTTTGTTTGCATACCAAACCGTCTACACAGTTGGCTATTTTGCATGATTTATTATGGTCTTTGAATCGACAGAATATTCCTCGATTAGTTATTTTAAATAGCCATGGAGGTAATGATTTTAAAAGTTTGATTCGGGAACTGCAGCCCCAATTTCCTAAAATGTTTATTGGTGTAATCGATTGGTTTCGTCTTCCTGAGTGTGTTGAATTTTTTGATTCTCCAGGCGATCATGCAGGAGAGATGGAAACTTCAATTATGCAGTATTGTTTTCCCAATTTAGTGCTTCCCTTAAAAGAAGCAGGAACTGGAAAAGCAAGAGGATTTAGTTTAGAAGGCTTGCAGACTAAGCTGGCATGGACTCCTCGAAACTGGACTGAGATTACTGAGGATACAGGTGTCGGAGACCCTACGGCTGCAACACCTGAAAAAGGCAAACTTTTTTTTAAATATTTGACCGAACGGATTGGTGAATTTCTGGTGGAGTTGACTAAAGTGGAGCCGGGAGATATTTATAAATAGAATAATGAAGAAATGTATTTACTCCTTGACTTGAATTTTTATTTTCCTGTTTCATTTAAACACTTGGGAACAGAAAAAAAGAGTAATATATGAGAAAGACATCCTTGCTTTATGTATTGGCTAAGCGTTGTAGTTTAAATCTTTGCCTAGATCAGCTTTATGATTTATATTCAAACTTCGGTGAAAATATTGGGCAATAAAGTAATTGTTTGGACCGATGAGGTCGCTCATCTAAAATAGGTGAGATATGGATGGAAACCATTTTCCGACGAGAATTTAGTGAATGGGCTAGAATTACCAGCTTCTACACTTCTCAACAGAATTTGAAGAAAATGCACAGGATGCAGAATAATAGATAAAATTAAGAGACTAAAAAGATAGAAATGAAGAAAATTAACGGATCAGTAGCCGCACCTTTTACCCCAATGTACGAAAATGGGGACGTGAATTATGATAGAATTTCAGATTATGCTGAGTTTTTTGTAAGAAATGATGTGGATGGTGCATTTATTTGTGGTAGTTCAGGAGAAGGAGCCCTTTTAACCAAGGAAGAACGCTTTGCTATTGCTGAAAAATGGATAGAGGTTGCTGCTGGAAGATTAAAAGTAATTGTACATACAGGAGGAACCAATCTGAGAGATCAGCAGGAATTAGCAAAACATGCACAAAAACATGGTGCTTTTGCTATCGCTGCTATGGCACCAGCCTTTCTGCCTCCACGAAGAAATGAAGAGTTAGTAGCTTATTGCAAAACTATTGCTTCTGCAGCACCTGAATTACCTTTTTATTATTACCATATTCCGCCACTTAATAATGTGAATTTATCGATTCTTGATTTATTAAGATCGGCCGATAAAGAAATCCCAAATTTTGCAGGTGTAAAATATACCAGTGACAATCTATATGAATTCGACCAGTGCAAATATATAGCCGATGGAAAATTCGAAATGCTTCATGGTTTAGATGAAACTTACTTGTCAGCTCTTGGTTTTGGTTATACCGCTGGTGTGGGTGGAACCTATAATCATATTTTTGGTGTTTATAAAGAAATGGCAGAGGCGTTTGAACAGCAAAATTTTGAACTAGCTCGTGAACTGCAACATAAATCTCACCTGTTTATCAACATCCTTTGTAAATTCAGAGGGAATATTGTTGTTGGTAAACACATGATGAAATTTATGGGTGTGGATTGTGGTCCTAACAGATTACCAATGCAAACCATTACTCCAGAAGAAAGTATATTGGTTAAAAAAGAATTGGAAGCCATTGACTTTTTTAGTTTTTGCAATAAATAAATATTAAAATTTCCTAAGCTGAGCTTTAAAGGAATCAATCTTAAGACAATTACTTATGTTGACATTGATATTCTTTGAGCCAGACTTTAGGGGAATTAGCTTCAGAAGCAAAATAAATATACATAATAATATGAGCTATCTATCTTTTATACTAAAGAGAAGCCCTTTGCTTACACTTTTAACACTCGCTATGTTTACGAACTTTATGTTTGTGGATGAGTGTATAGCACAAGATACCTATAAAAATAATTTCGATTGGAAGGAAATTCCTTCTCTTCCCCCCAATACCAATAATAACGTTCAGGCTGGATTAGCCAATCCGTTTGCAGGAGATGTTAAGGGTAAGGTTTTTGTTGTTGGAGGATGTAATTTTCCTGATACTCCCGTTTATGAAGGAGGACAAAAAAAGTATTATAGCGATATTTTTATGTTGAACGAAAATCAGGATGAAGGCTTTAACTGGGAAATAGTAGGATCAATACCTGATAAATTAGCTTATGGAGCTTCTGTAGTTGTACAAGGTGGTTTACTTTGTATTGGAGGTCAAAATAGCGAAAAATCAGTTAAGGATGTTCGTCTGATAAGTTGGAATGAGAGTACTAGGCAAATTAGTATAGAAAACTGGCCTTCTCTTCCTTATGGAATGGTTAATATGGGAGCCGCATTGCTTGATAATAAGATTTATGTAGCAGGTGGAACCTCTGATGGTAAAGTGGCAAATACTTTTCTATCTCTTGATTTGGATAAAAAAAAGAGTTCTAAGTTTAAATGGGAGATCTTACCCGATTTCCCAGGATCAGGAAGAGTACAATTAGTTGTTGTTGCTCAAAATGAGGCGGAAGAACGTCACTTATTCATTTTTGGAGGCTCAAGTTATCCCGAAAATCAGGAATCACCAACAATTTGTACCGATGGACTGGAATACAACCCTAAAACCAAAGAATGGAACTCCCTGCCAGCCATACAAGTTAAAGGCGAAGATTCTAAAACATTACACGGAGGGGGTGGAATTCCGGTAGGTACCCACCATATTCTTTTTGTAGGTGGGATAAATAAAGATATTTTTAAAAAAGGATGGGAGCTTGAACGAAAGCTATCACTATTAAAAAAGAGTCAGGATACGATTGGATTATCACACTTAAAAAAACAACTCTTAAGTTACCTCACTCAAAAATCAGAGAACTATCAATTTAACAATAAGGTTATGGTTTTTAATACCATTACCAATGCTTGGTCAAATGGTTGCGATTACCCATTTAAAGCACCAAGTGGTGCTCCTCTCATTAAATCGGATAAAGGGTGGTTTGTTATTAATGGAGAAATAAAACCAGGTGTTCGTTCACCAAAAGTCTATTATGGCGAAACCATTACCGAACCCGTATTTGGTTTTCTGAATTGGTTGGTATTGATTCTTTATATGTTTGGAATGCTCTATCTAGGCTATTTCTTTATGAAAAAAGAAAAAAGCAGCGATGACTTTTTTAAAGGAGGAGGTCGAATTCCATGGTGGGCAGCTGGGATGAGTATTTTTGCAACCATGCTAAGTGCAATAACTTTTATGGCAATTCCGGCAAAAACTTTTGCTACCGATTGGAAATATTATCCCATGGCAATTACTATTTTAGTTATGGCATTTCCTGTAGTCAAATATTATCTTCCTTTCTTCAGACGTTTAAAAGTAACTACTGCATACGAGTATCTGGAGCAACGTTTTAATTATACCACCCGATTATTGGCTAGTAGTTTGTTTATCATTTTTATGGTAGCAAGAATGGCTTTGGTATTATTCTTGCCATCGCTAGCTTTAACTGTTGTAACAGGTATCGACATCTATATTTGTATTGTACTCATGGGAGTCATTACAATTATATATTGTACCATGGGTGGTGTTGAAGCTGTTGTATGGGGTGATGTTATTCAGGGTTTTGTATTGATGGGTGGTGCTGTTCTTGCTGTTTTCTTTCTTGTGGGAGGTTTAGATGGGGGATGGAATCAACTTATAGAAATATCCATGGACAACTCCAAATTTACCATGATAGATTCCGCATTTGATTTCTCAAGCCCAACCATTTGGGTTGTTTTATTGGGTGGATTAGCCAATAACCTAATCTCTTATAGTAGTGATCAGACGGTTATACAGCGCTATTTGACCACGAAAGATGAGAAGTCGGCAGGTAAGAGTATCATTTTAAATGGTTTCTTAAGTATTTTTGTTTCTCTGATATTCTATTTTATAGGAACAGCTTTATTTGCTTATTATAGTCAATCCCCAGATCAGTTGAACTATGCTATGGAGAACCCTGATTCCATATTTCCTCACTACATAATGACTGAAATGCCAATGGGACTAGCAGGTCTTTTAATTGCAGCTATTTTTGCTGCAACAATGTCTACAGTTTCATCTAATATTAATTCATTATCAACAGCATTTACTGCAGATATCTATCAGCATTTTTTCAAAGGGCGAACTGATAAAACTGTTTTGTATGTCGCTCGTTTATCAGGTGTGTTTTTAGGAGGTTTAGGTATTGTTTTGGCCTTGTTAATGGCAACTTGGAATATTCTATCCCTGTTCGACTATTTCAATTATATTCTTGGTCTTTTAGCAAGTGGATTAGGAGGTTTATTTATGATGGGAATCTTCTTTAAGAGAATACATACAAAGGCAGCGTTAATTGGATTTTTTGCAGGTACTGCTACTCTTATTGTGTTAAGTCAATATACCAATGTTCATTTCTTATTATTTGGGTTTGTTGGCATGTTTAGTTCTCTTATTGTAGGCTTAGTAACCAGTTATATAATGCCTGAAAAAGGTGAAGATTTGGATGGATTAACGGTACACTCATTATAGTAATTTCAATTAGAAAAGACATTGTACCGCTTAATAAGGATATAGAAATGTAACCCGTCTCATTTTTGAAAGTATGGGGATGCCCAAAAATATGAAAATATAAGTAGATGAAAAATATTGAAGAATATATTGATATATACAAAAAAGGATTATTGGAAAATATTATTCCTTTTTGGATGAAAAATTGTGTTGATGAAGAGGATGGCGGATTTACCTTCTGCCTTGATCGTGATGGATCGGTTATTGATACAGATAAAGGCGTATGGCAAACCGGTCGTTTTACATGGATGTTGGGAACACTGTACAATGAATTGGAACAAAATTCGGAATGGTTAAAATTAGCTAAGCATGGTGTCGATTTTTTGGATAAGCACTGTTACGATACAGATGGGAAAATGTTTTTTATTGTAGATAAAAAAGGTAATCCAGTTCGAAAACGTCGCTATGTTTATTCTGAATCTTTTGCAGCAATTGCTTATGCGGCTTATTATAAGGCTACTGGTGATGAGAACTATGCTGTAAAAGCACGTAAAGCTTTCGATACTTACTACCAGTACAACACCACACCCGAATTGATCGAACCCAAATTTACTGAACATCGTCAGTCAAGAGGA
Organism: Marinifilaceae bacterium; assembly: GCA_016744515.1. Lineage (GTDB taxonomy): Bacteria > Bacteroidota > Bacteroidia > Bacteroidales > Marinifilaceae > Ancylomarina. The sequence continues at coordinate 15,208 of JADGEF010000003.1, forward strand.
ATGGGTGCTCCAATGATTGGAATTGTTACCGCTCAGGAATTGCGAAAGAATTTGGGAGATGAATCCTATACGGACTACATTGAGAGTTGGATTACAGAAATCAAACAATATTTTATAAATGAGGAATTTCAAGCTGTGATGGAAACTGTTGGTCTCAATGGTGAATTTTTAGATCATTTTGACGGAAGAATGCTAAATCCGGGTCATGCTATAGAAGGAGCCTGGTTTGTTTTTCAGGAAGCCAAATATCGTAATAATGACCCTGAACTGATTAAGATGGGCACTAAAATGCTCGATTGGATGTGGGAAATCGGTTGGGATAAGGAATACGGAGGCATTTTATATTTCCGTGATGTTAAAGGCTTACCTGTTCAGGAGTACTGGCAGGACATGAAATTCTGGTGGCCTCAAAATGAAGCAATCATAGCTACTTTAATGGCTTATGAATTGACAGGTGATGAAAAATATATGGACATGCATAAACAAATTCACGATTGGACTTTTAAGCATTTCCCTGATAAAGAATATGGTGAATGGTATGGCTATTTGCATCGCGATGGTCGAATTTCCACACCCTTGAAAGGAAATATATGGAAAGGTCCATTCCATATACCAAGAATGCATTTAATGGCATGGAAAACATTAGAATCTATTAATAAAAAGTCTTTATAGTTAGAGCAATTGTGAGTGGGTAGGAAGGAGGAGTTCTCGAATGGAGAGAACCCTCCTTCTTTTTTTATGAATGCCTACTTAAATTGTCTGGTTTTCAGGGGGATGCCGCTCTGGTGTAGGTTAAATCGTTATCTAGATTACAACTGGTACGTATTACTATGTAATAATTAATATTACATTTGAGTAGTAAAAAGTTGATAATTTGGATCTCATGATTACATTAAAGGATGGTACTAAACTAGTATTTAAAGAATTGTTTGAAACTTACTATACGGCTGCGTGTTTATTTTCAAATAGATATCTAAATGATATTGAATTATCTAAAGATATTGTCCAAGATTCCTTTCTTGGCATTTGGCAAGTGGATAAAACGTATGAAGATATTAATTATATTAAAACACACCTCTTCCAAATAATTAAATCAAAAGCGCTGAATGAATTGAAGCATCAGAAAGTGGTTAATAAGGTTCATGGTGAGATTATAAATCAAAAAGAATCTGATAATTTTTTTAAGACTATTTATATTGAACAGGAAACAAAAAGACTAATCGTTGATGCAGTAAATAGTTTGCACGGATTGAGCAAAGAAATTTGCTTGTTAAGTTTGCAAGGTTACAAGAATCCAGAGATTGCAGAAAGTCTTAATTGTTCACTAGATACAGTTAAGTATCATAAAAAAGATGCATATAAAAAAATGAGAGCACAACTTAAAGGGTTTGCTTACATGACGATTATTTTATCGAATATCTTTTTTAATTAGTTCCTATTTTTTAAAATTATGCTTATTCTACTCAATAGAGTAGTTTTTGTAAAGCCTATCCCCCAGTATTTTAGATATTCGAGTCCCTTTCTTGTGTATTATTAGCTAATATCAGAGTAGTTATTAATCTTAATGCTCAACTGAATAGTAAACAACCCCTGCCAGTGACTATGTGTTTTTATTATGTGGACTTAAGCTGTTAATGAAATGTTTTTGAAGAGAAAAAAATAAAAAAAAGCACAAATTTTTTTACCCACTTCGACTTTTGAGTTGTATTAATAAAAAACAGAAGGATATAAATGAACAATAATAGCCAAAAATATAATCAAATATCAGAATTAATATACAAAGTAAAGCTTGGTAAAGCATCTGATGCAGAGTTTTCTAAGGTGGAAGCGTGGACTCTTCAGTCAGATGAAAATAAAAGGATTTACGATGAATTAATTTCTTTAAATATAGAAGATATTCTACAAGAGAATGAATCGATAGATTTGTTGGAAGGTTGGGATGCATTAAATAAAAAGCTGTATCCTAAAAAGAAATTTAAGGTGAAATACCTAGATATTCTAAGATATGCTGCTGTTCTCCTTTTGCCGATTTCTTTAGCAGTATATCTATTCGTTAATTATGCTTATCATGCAAACGAGCAGTTATCCGTTGTGAATAAAATTAAACCCGGAGATTTCAAAGCTGTTTTGTATACTTCCAATGGAAGAGTTTACACCCTAGATAAGCAGGTCGAAGATAAATTTATTGAATCGGAAGGTGTTCATATAACAGAATCGGGTAAGCTGCTTGATTATTCAAAAATAGATAGCTTGGTTGAGTTGGAAGACGTTGCGGAAGAAGTGAGCTATAGCGTGATAAAAACGCCTAGAGGAGGTGAGTATAATGTTGTGTTGTCTGATGGAACTAAAGTGACGTTGAATGCCGAATCGGAGTTTAAATACCCAATTAAATTTGGAGAAAAATATCGAGAAGTTTATCTGTTGGGGGGGGAAGCTTTCTTTGAAGTAGCTCATAATGCTTCAAATCCTTTTATTGTTTATTCAGGAGATATGAAAACTAAAGTTCTTGGAACATCTTTTAATGTTAGAGCATACAAAAATGAAGGTGTTATTTCTACAACTTTGGTAGAAGGTAAAGTGCAAATTGAAAGTGATAATAATAAATCACTCAAAATGATAATGTCACCAAACCAGCAATCTATTTATAGTATTTCAGATGCAACCGTTTCCGTACGAAAAGTGAATGTGAACCATCATATTGCATGGAAAGATGGACGTTTTGTTTTTTATAAAAAAACATTGGGCACTATTTTGGATGATATTTCAAGATGGTATGATGTGAAACTTTTTTATCAAAATGGTGATGTTCAGGATATGCTTTTTACAGGCAATATGAATAAGTATGAAAATATAGAAACGGCCTTGAATATGTTGGAGAAAACGAATAAGGTGAAGTTTAATATCAAAAACAATACAGTATTGGTGATAAAAAAATATTAAATAAAAAGGGAAAGTGTTGGAGCACCTTCCCTCAATTAAGTAAAGAATTTTATATCTATTGAATCAGATATAAAATAATTCAATCATCTAAAACATTACAAATCTATGAAAAAATCCATGAAAAAATTCTCTTTAGACAAAAGAGCAGTTTTAAAACTATTGTTTTTTATGAATTTAAAAATCTTTTTTTTGTTCATATGTATTATGCCAGCATCAGCAAGTATTTATTCACAAAATACAAAACTGGATGTATCTGTAAAAAATTACTCTTTGGAGAGAGTGTTTGAGCAGATTGAAAATCAGAGTGAGTTTACATTTTTATATAGTGTAGATGATATTGATGATTATACAAATATTAGTATTGATATTAAAGGGGAATCAGTTGAGGAGATACTAGAAAAGTGTCTGGAAAATACTAGTTTAACTTATGAAATTGAAGATAAATTGGTCGTTGTAAGACAAAAGGAACATGCTGTGACCCCAAAGGTAGGTTCTCAAGAAAAAAAGGAAGTAAAAGGTACTGTTATTGATGAAAAGGGTGAAGGACTTCCTGGTGTAAATGTTGTTGTTAAGGGTACCGTAATAGGTACATCGACTGATATTGATGGTAATTTCACAATTGAAGTTGATAATTTAAATGAAACGTTAGTTTTTTCTTTTATTGGATTTTTATCAAAAGAAGTTAAAATTGATAATAACACTAACATATCTGTTGTTTTA